>JACMKL010000427.1 GCA_014380105.1 Candidatus Melainabacteria bacterium | reverse complement strand
GAGTCAAGAAGAGTGACGCGAGGTTGCGCTCTCTGATTAATGCCCAGAAGTCTGAGAGTACAGCGGGCATCATTCCAGTTCATCGAAGGCAAATTGTATTGAGATGGGTAAGCAGGGTCGTTGGGAGTGCAAGAAGGCTTTGGCCAAAACGACCACTGGCACTTTGACAAAAAAGTATTTTCAGCCGACATGATATTCGGGTCAACAGTGCCATTGAATGACGATATTAGTGAACTAGCGCTAGCACCGTTTGGCTGAACATGGAAGATACTAAACTTGCCCGCGACGCACTTTATCTCTCTGAGAATAGTGCAACCTTTATCAGTCAAAGTTTTTCTAGCTTCTCCAGCATCAGAGCCTGGATGGGTGCATACCAAGACAGTGTTGTCATTACTCTGCGCAAGTGCTGGTGGTACCACAGCAAAAGTACTCAGCAAAATAAATGCAGAGACTGCCGCCAGGGATCTTCTGATCCACTTAACCGGTTTAGCATTCGACATTGTCCACTCACTCCCAGGGTGTAGCCGGCGCGGTGAAAGCGCACAGCAATTTTTACCGCACTCGGGACGAAGTCCCATTTTTTGCACTCTTTTGATATCTATCTTTGAATCAGCACTCTTTTGAATTCTGCTGCCGGACAGGTTGAATTTTAGGAGGTTTGGCGTAATCTAACAACCAAACGAATTATCTTGGGCACATCGGCTGGCATGAATCATACCTATAACGGTCTATGCCCATCTGTTTTAGGGCGGTATCGTTTTGGCCAAATAAAACAATCCGCCGCTCTGCAATTTAATAGTCGAGCCTTTATCAGACAAACAAACCATTACTGCTCGAATCGAGCTGGGAATAACATCATAAGTAGTGCGTAAAAAATGATATGCAAAATCCACATAAGCCAAACGATTTAGTGCGCACGGACGGAAAAGTTCGTCTGACTACTGCTGATGAAGCTCTTAAAGAAGTCGTTAGTGATTCGTCGATTGGCAGTGACTTTGGTCTCGACCAATCCCATCCCTCCTACAGAGATAGGCTCCTCAATACTGGAACCGATACTCAAAACGAAACATCTTCAAAGTCGCGTTCTGCAACCCAATCAGAAACGCGAGAAAAAACCCAGTCAGGAGAGTTGGCTTCACTTGAGCATACTCACGATCCTGATGGCACTATGGGATGTAATACTTGTCAACAAGATCTTTCAGAGGCAATAAAAGATCACTGCCAAATAAAGATAGGAGACGTAATTGCCTCGCGATACGAAATTCGCAAATATCTTGGCGAAGGTGGCATGAGTGCTGTTTACGCTGCATTCGATAAAGTTATTAAGCGCGAAGTCGCACTGAAAATTCTGCACCGGGATCTATTGATAAAGGGCAAAGGGTCTTTACTTCGCTTTCAAAGAGAAGCGCAAGCACTCGGAAATCTTGATCACCCTAACATTGTCAAAATTCATCATTTCGATGCTGATGAGAACGCGCAACCATTCATTGTTATGGATATTGTTCAAGGAGAACCTCTCGCCAGGCGAATTGTTAAACAACTCGATAGTCTAAAATTCGACGACATAATTGAAATATTTCTGCAAGTTTGCGACGCCCTGTCTCATGCACATGAGCGTGGGGTAGTCCATCGAGACCTTAAGCCCAGTAACATTATGGTTTTGGGCAACACTGTGAAAGTGCTCGATTTTGGTATTGCAAAATTAATGAGCGAGGATAGCGATCAGGAATTACAACTGACTCGCACTGGCGAAGTTTTCGGTAGCCCTCTATATATGAGTCCTGAGCAATGCCGGGGACAGAAGCTCGATATTCGCTCCGACATTTATTCGGTTGGATGTGTAATGTTTGAGGCGTTCACGGGGTCTCCGCCTTTCACAGGCAATTCTCACATCGACACCATGTTGAAGCATGTAAACGATTTGCCCCCTTCTGTTGCTTCCACTATGAGTGATGCTAAACACGCAGAAAAAGTCGACGCTATTCTTTTGCGCTGTTTAGCTAAGAGACCTGCTGATCGTTTTCAATCTATGGCGGAAATCAAAGCAGCTCTGCTTTCGCTTGACCAGGAAATTAGTGGCGGAATAGTCGGAAGACTTCGTCAGCGCCTTGAATTGATGCGCTTAAAAATGGGCGCTCAGGACAAATTGACGAAGAAAATGATTGCCGCCTATTGTGCAGCAGGTGTAATTTTTGCTGGCTTAGGCACCACAGCCCTTGTGCAGCATAACAATTCAACAGCAAGAAATTTTTCTGCAGCTTTTAAAGATGCCAATCTCGCCCATTGGAAAGAGATAGACCAGTCTGGTCAGGCAGAAGTGGATGCCGGAAATTTTGAGAAAGCTATGGATCTTTTCTGCTTAGATTTAGCAATGGCAAAGCAACTCAATAAGCCAGAATTACAATTTGCAAGTTTGCAACAGATTATTGATCTCCTGGTTGCAAAGGAATTTTTGCACTCTGATCTCCGTGGAAATTCGGATTACCAAAAGCAATTGAAAATTTATCGCGGACAAATGTCTGAGATTCTAGCGAATGAGAATAAAGATGTTCGAGGTCTTGTTGGTGAAATAACTAACGCCGATTCATTGTCACCAATAGAGCGAACAGAAATAATCAACCGTGGTTTGGATTCCGCTCAAGCCTTCTATGATGCTGGTAAAACTAGGGATTGCATGGAAATCTTGGACAAAATTTTTCTGCTAAAAACTTTGGACCGAGATTTGGCTCTATCCGGACGTGCACATTTTATAAGAGGACTTTGCTTTGATCGGCAAATGCAAACCCTGGAGGCACGCGAGCATTATTCGATCGCCTTAAAACATCGCGAAAAAGTGCTGCCCACCCTGTTGCCCCGACCGGGCACAGTGCCGGCCGGCACGCCGCTCAAACCCTGAAGGCCGAAGCACACCATGGCCATACGCCGCCCCCTGCCCTATGCCTTCGCGCGGGCCAACACCGTGTTGCTGGAAGACGACGGCACCGAGCTG
>JACMKL010000052.1 GCA_014380105.1 Candidatus Melainabacteria bacterium | reverse complement strand
GTGACACTCTTCAGCGCAACAACAAAACAGATACAGCGCTCAGATTATTGCAAGAAGATGTTTCTGCATTGGGCGAAGTAAAGCAGGAAGACCTTTATTCTGCATTGCCTGAAAAAATTGAAACCGCCGAATTTCTCTGTTCCGACTTAACTGTAATTGCCCGGATCCAACTGCGGATCAAAAAATATTCAGAGGCTCGCGAAAGCGCTCAGAAAGCGCTAAATATCGCCACTCAGGTTATTGGCCCGAAGTCTGACCTGGTCATGCGAAACACGGCGACCATATCGCAAGCATTTTCAGAAGAAGGCTTGCACGATAAAGGCTTTGAATGGCGTAAAAAACTGATTGCACTGAATCGCGCAAACAATTTGACGAAAAGCAAAGAGTTTTTCGAGTTGTTATATTTAAGCGCCAGCTATCACAATAATAGGGGGCAAAGCGCTGCGGCACTGCCTTTGCTTAAAGAGGCTTACGCACTTGAATTCGCTGGTTCTGAGAAAAAAAACGACCGCATAAAAATACTGATTGCCCTGGGTGAAACATACCTTGGCTTGGGCGACGGGAAAATAGCAAAGGAGAAATTTCTGGAAGCGCTCCCACTGGAATTCGACAATGACCCCAATGGTCACGCTTATCATTGTTATAACGGCTTAGTCAGAGCATCTCAGGCAAATGGTGAACTTCGAGAAGCTTTAAAGTACAACGAATATTTGTCAAAGATGATTGAATCGCATGGAAAAAATTGGAAAAACGGGGCTGCCGCAGGGGCATACTTAGATGGCGCAGTAATTCTGCATGAAATGGGAAAAATAATGCAAGCTCACTCTTTAGTAGATAAAGGCTTGAAGCATGAAAAACAGTTAGGTCGCGAACACTTAGTTAACACGGCGGCACTGCTCAATTTCAAAGGCACACTATTTAGAGACCAGAAGAAATTTCAGCCTGAAGTAGATCGCAGATTACTGGCCATTGCTATTTGCAAAAAACTCAACCCACCTCAACCCCTTGCCACATCTAGTTCTCTCCTTCAATTGGCACAATGTTATTTCGTTCAAAAACGAGTTCGTGAAGGTCAGAATACTTATAGAGAAGTCGTGAAAAACTCAGTGGGGAGTAAAGATCTGGAATTACACTTTATTCATGTTTATACTGAGGCATGCCTTGCTCTCTCGCTTCTGGCCACTGACGGTGAAGTTAAAAATGCCGAAATCGTGAAAAAAAACCTGCTGGCGAATTATCAAAGCAGCTACAATCCATATAAAAAATCTGATGGCATCGAGCTAGCAACGACTCTGGCAGCTTTATGTGTAGCCTTGAAAGACTCTGAAAATGCTCGTATCTGCATAAAATATGCTCAGAGTTTATACGACAGCTCGCCTGCAGAATTACGCTCTAGTTACAAAAAAATTGAACTTGCCGAAAAAAAGTTGAAGGCAATTAAGGCTTAGAAAATTCCATCCAAACAATTTTTTCAGGACTGGCAGAAGTATCGGCTTGAACTGTCAAACCTGGCTTTCCATATGTATTTCCAGAGGCTTTGTTATAACTTTTTTTGCGTAAAGGTCCGTACTTTTTTTCTGCTTCCAAAATTGAAGATGGCATCAATTTTCGATCTTTGAGATCACCAGAGACTCGAATCATGCTGATCAGTTTCGTTTTAGGATCAAGTGTAAGACTAATGGCAGCGTCGCGAAAGTTGTACGCCTTCTCACCAGAAAGATCCTCTACATTTTGTACTTTGCCTAAAATAGATTCGGCATCGTGTAATGTGTGCTTTCCCACTACGATGCCGTTCCATCCATCAGAAGCCTTCCAAACAACAGCTGTTTTCTTAGCTTTATTTACACTATCGGCAAACGCATCAGTATTACAGCAAGCAGAACCGGCAATCAGTAAAGCCGACATCAAAAGTATCTGCGATTTCAAAAACGATGGAGTTCTAGCCATAAGACTTTTCCTGCACTGAAAGACATGTCACATGCCAGTTTGACGCCCGGACATTCAGCTAATAATAGTCCACTTTGTTCGGGGTTGGCTAATTTCAAGTCATGGAAAATAACCTTTGCATCTTCGAGGGTCTGCGGAACATACTTCGAGTCAGCGATATCAGGCAAGAGTATAAAGGTGGATACAACTGCGTCACCATCTTGAACCGCGGCTACAAAGTTTCCATCTAGAAAAGAGTGAAGTGATACTCCGGACGCTGATTGGACACCTGCACAGGCGCCTAACAGATTGGCGACTTCACCAATAGTACTTTTACCTGGAATAAGACCAAAAGCACTAACAACGCCATTTTCTATACGAATTTTGTCCATGAATTTCCAAGTTAGCAAACTATTTCTTACTTCTCTAATTTCCTCAACTGCTCTTCTACAGCGGTGGTATTTGCCACCAATTTACCGTTGAAATCCCTGACAAAGGAAGGGTGCCCCGGTCTATCAGGTGGATGAACACGATTGATTTCCTTCTGATCGGCATCTTTAATGACCTTGTACAATCCTGGACTTTTATTTAGAAGTTCACGCCGATCGCCGTCTCGAAAGGCAGTCAGTGCCTCCGCATACATTTCATCCGGCGCATCGTTGTAAGACGAAAAGGGAGTAACTTTCGCTGTTTGCTGCATCTGTTCGTTGGTGATCTTTTGTGCATTCATCGGATCAGATACGACATTGCCGTGACTATCCAGCAAGCTTCCATTTTTTGCTGTTCTTACAAAAACCTTCCCTGTTAAAATTTCATGCTTCCATAATCCACCATTCTTGTCTTCAATGAGATAGCGGCGAGTATCTTGCGTAAAAGGGCTAGGAGACTGCCATCCCATTTGCTCAGCCAGGACCACGCCATTGGTTTTTGCGCTTCCTTTCAAGTGTTCATTCCAGCCGAGTACCTTCTGAGAATGGTGACCCAATTCATGCACAACAGCGTCTTCTATGGAATTATTTCTCCAATCAAAATTCTTTTGCCAGAATTCCGCGACAGCTTCCGTAGGTGGAACATTCCTCCACACTTCTCCATTAATAAATATGGCGGGGGCTCCTGGTTTTGTAGACTTATCACTACAGCCCGGCGGCACGAGATGATAATCGGCGCCCTCAGTGAGGTTTTTGTACAGCTGATTTTCCATAATGAAAAATTTTATGTTTTTTGCGCTCGGTTGAGTAACTGCAAGCGCCGCTTCAATACCAGACAATTCACCAAGTGACGGCGCTCGACATTTTATCGTTTCGGCGCCCGAAACCCAACAGTTTCGCTGAGCATCGTATACATTCTGGCTTCCGGCAGTTTCACCGTTTTGTGTAAAAGTAGCACCATACACCTTAGTCAATTCTTGCTGTTTGGCAGCACGAATTTTTTCTATCTCTCGATGTGCATCCTCCATGCCTTTATGTGTGTTATCCGAGACGTACAGGGGCTTTTCATGCCCACGCTGCCAATAGACAATCTTGTTATTTGGATCAATTGCCATATCAACGCCATTTTCATGCCAAAAAACTTTCCGCACATCTTCGAAATGCTTCTGGGCTGGTGTCAGATTCTGTGCGTCTGTTCTTGCTGTCAGGGTTTCTTTTGAGACCTCTGGAACACCCTTAGGGCTAGGACCAGCGACAGCTAAGGAGGAATAAACGAAATCAAGCTTTTGGCGCAACTCATTCTCGTCTTTTGCGCGAATCTGACTGAGTAATTTGGCGACCTCAAAAGGACAGTCGTCTTTGATCAGAGGCGCCATGCCCTTTGCGGTGTGTATTATCCCTTTCTCTTCATCAACTAAGCCCATCTCCGCTTGCTTATGCTGCAGAGTCCGCACTTGTAGACGGTCTAGTGATTCGTCATCGCGCAGGGCTAAAAATTGCGTTGCTGACCCTTTTATACGGTCTTTGTTGGCTTCTTCGGCACGTCTTATGGTGGCAGCGTCAACTGTGCCATTATCTGCCGACACTTGTATTTGAGCGCAATTGATGGAGTCAAGCTTCTTGTCAGCTTCCTTTTCGGATTGATCGCCCGTTTTTTGCATAAAACTTACCCATTAATATCAATGCCTTTATACCCACGCCAAGGTGAGAAGCTTGCACGCAAGACAAGTAGCCAAATGTGGGAACATGGCTCATACAAACGCGAATCAGGATTTCAGAGCCCATGTGCCATCGACTTAACATTATTGTCGCCTTAAGCATCTGTCTCTCTGGCTGCAGCAGTCAGCCATCGCTGCAGCTAAAATCTGTCGAAAGCGAAATTGCTGAAGCAAAATCTGAAATTAAAGAAGGCAAATTTAAAGAGGCTGAAGCGCGTCTTTCCAGTTGCATAACGAATATCGGCACTGACCAAAATCTACTCTACATAAAGTTGAAAGCGCTCAACGCGCTCTACGAAACTGAGATAGAACTGAAAAACGATTCTAAGGCCGCAAAAATCTTAAAAGAAGCGAGTTCTTACGGTGAGGTTTTAGCGGAAACAGCTAGAGCGGGCGAAGGAGCCGAGAAAGAACGCTTATACGCAGAAGCGAAAATTCCAGTCGTCCATCTGGGCGATCAAATGACCGGAGAAGGTTATTACCAATCGGCGCGCAGACTATATAGACGTGCAATCCAGCTAGAAACAGCATGCGGAATAGAACCAAATTCCGAAAGTCCGATTGCGAAGAAGCTGAGTAGCCTGAATCAATACGAAGATTCTGAGGAGAACGTTTTAAATAGGGCAGAAAAGACGTCTGCCTATTCCGGCAACAAAGATATTGAAGTGCGTAGAGCCGCCAAAAAAAAACTGATGGATGAAATGCAATCACTCTTCACTGAGTGCCAAAAGCATTCAGATAATAAGATT
>JACMKL010000426.1 GCA_014380105.1 Candidatus Melainabacteria bacterium | reverse complement strand
TCCAGCAAGAAGTGAAAACGCAAGCCTGACGCCCACTATTGATAACGAGCCCGTAATCGAGCAATCAGCAATCGCACAGCATACTCAGAGCATTCTCCAAAATCTTTCTTCTCACCTTGATGAAGCAAAGGTA
The DNA here is from genome assembly GCA_014380105.1 of Candidatus Melainabacteria bacterium. Lineage (GTDB taxonomy): Bacteria > Cyanobacteriota > Vampirovibrionia > Obscuribacterales > Obscuribacteraceae > QKMZ01. The sequence goes on along the minus strand of JACMKL010000426.1, from coordinate 4,401 downwards.
GAACTAGAAGGGACTGAAGAACAAGAGACTGAAGCAGCGCCTAATTCTCAAAATGCAGACGCTAATCAGTCGGTCTTTGGAGCAGGCTTTTTCCCAGTTGAAGAAGTTGCATGCGTCGATGAAAGTTGCGACCACGGTCCTGAGCCGCAGGCGACCAAGTCCCTGGCTCCCTACACTGCTCCCGACTACAGCCAAATGTCGGATGAAGAAAAAGAGTACGCAATCGCTGCCGAGCAAGCGCTCAAATTCGATCCGGATTTCTACAGAGACGATAAGAATAAGACGCAAGTTTTAGACCTCCCCGTGCTGCCCAAGCAAGGCATTAAGAGAAGTCACCGAGGCACTATCGAAGCAGTCTTTCAACCAAACGGTTTGGCTCTGGAAGCTGAATATAATCGCTGCGGAATGCTCACGAAAGTAGATCTCCCCGACGGTAATAAGCTAGTGAGATGTCCTGATACTGGCTTATGGTCTAAGTTTGACCCGCAGGAGTCACTCGTAGAAGAGAAAATTCGCAGCGTCGCGTTTGACCGCTTAGGCAACCTTGCTTTTATCTCAGAAGCCGGGCGCACTACCATGATCTGTATTGATGGTCGCGTCGTAGAGAACTAATCACGTTGGACTAATTGCCTTATCCTACTCTTGTGGAATGCTTATTAATTAGCTAGATTTCAGGTGCTGGTGGTACTATCTGAACCGATGCTAGATAACGCTTGGTGCTGTACTAAACTGCTGCCTTTCAATGTCAAAACCGGTCACTAAAAACTCAATCATGAATCAGCTGGTTGCTCTCGAGCAATTTTTGAACCGGCTGATGGAAGACGTTGAGCACGCAAAGTATCGTCGCAACGAATTAGTCGCACATGCCATTGAAGATGCTGCCGCATCGCTCACGTTAGGTTTCAAAAGCCTGGCTCGCGAAAAGCTTGCGAAGGCGCATCTACACGTTAAGAACTCCTGGCTACAATCGAGTTATGCACGCCAGCTGTTCGACGCAGAAACCGTAGAATTTGAACTTGGTGAAGGAAACTATCTCGAACTTTTAGATGTGAACGGAGAGTTTTTGCCCGCCGCAAACGGACATTTCACATATCTTGAAAATGACCTGAAACGAATACGCGCGGAAATTCAGTCGCGTTCCGGCAAGGTGAAATAGATGGATATTTTTGAGCACATCAAATCACTGGCAGGCGATTGGCTTAAGCGCAAAGATGCCAATGAAAAATTGACGAGCATGCTGGAGATGATTGCTGCAGCCTCTGCCGAAGTGCAGTCACGCAAATCATCTTTTACCGGATTGGCTGAAAAACGCCTCCAGCTAGCGGAAGATGCTCGACTGCGCGCGCTCTCCATGTTTGAAGAGAATTCGCTCGCTGACTGTGAGAAATTTTGTGAGCGAGGACTTTTGCATTTGCAGATAGCATCTGCGCACATGCTCACAGAAGATCAAATGAAAATCGAGCTAGCCTTTGAAGAAGGGACGGCCGAAGAAGCAATTGAGAGACTTTCTAATGGTATCGCGAGCTTGAAAATGGCTGTCGAATACAGCAATTGTTTAGTTAGCGATCAAGTCAAAGAGAAGCTTATTGATGTAGTTCGTCAGCGTGAAGAAGCGCTGGCAATGTACGCAAGCGGTGACGATGAAGATGCTCATAGAGTGGCTGAGGGGGCTATTCTTTGGTTGCATTTTCTCGGAAAGCAACTTGAATTGGATAATGATAAACCGATTATTCAGATTGAGCCGACTGTTCGACTAAGTCCAAAAGAAATGACCATGATTAAGGGTTTGACTGAAAGTATTATTCGCAGTCGCACTGTGCTCGCTGTCACGCACACTAGAGGTTATTTGCGCGTCGAGCGTTATTTAAATGCCGCAATGGAAAACTTAGATAAAGCCATACATGCTTATCTTGACGGCGATGCAGATAAGGTCTCGCGAATGGTTACGACAGCACTGATGGAAACCCGCATGGCAGATGAATTATTGAAGAATACCGGCTTCGACGAGTCTATATATGACGCTCCCGGCAACGAAGTTGTGGACGACCTCAATCTCAAAGGAAAAGAGTTTTTCAGGCGTTTGGTGTTGCTCAGTAGAATGATCAAGGATGAATATGAAGAACCCGATCGTGCACTGAACAAGCTTGATTCGGTCAATTTTCTTTATAAAAAGTGTCTGCAAGCCCTTCGAGAAAATAATGACACTGAAGCGGAGAGATGTGCTCGTGGCGCGCATCTTGATCTGGATTATGCAAGACAGTTAGTCATTGAAAATTGTGAGCCGATTTATTCGGATTTGTAGATATTCCTATCTCGATATCTTTAGGAATTACTTTTACAAATATCAGTTGCGGTCGGCAGCAAAATCGCAGTCGTGGTGCGTTCATTCTCTCCATACCAACGCCTCTCGACACAATCAAGTGTGAGCGGTTTGGGAGTTGTACAAGATTGCCATTTACCCACGCTTTGGGGACATTGGAGAAAGTCACGATCGGTCCAACAAAAGGAATTTGAACTTGTCCTCCATGGCAGTGACCTGCCACCATGAGATCGGCACTGCCATTTCCGAGTGCAAAATCGGGATAATGCGCGATGCCGATGTGAAATTTATTCCGTGCTGTAAAGTCATATTTAAATCTGCCTTCATCAAAACTCAACCCCGTGATGTCGACTGGACCAGCAGACACTGTCTCGGTTTTGACAAAAGCTTTGCCTGGCAAGTCTGAAAACATTTCTGGCCAATTAGTGTATTCGACATTACCCTGTACAAAGAAAGATCCATACTTGGGGTTTAGTCCGGAGTCTTTGATGATTTTTTTTAATTTTGCTGTCTCATTTATGCGCTCCTCATTAGTGAATACTTGAATGTAATCACCAGGAAACAAAACTATGTCTGGTTTTTCTTTGGCAATTTTTCGAAACACGTCGCGTTCATAATCACCAACGCTATCTGTTTGCAGGTCAGCCACGATTGCGATGTTTAGTAGCGTGTCGATTTTGTCGCTGGCAATTTCAAATCTTGAAATTTCTAGAAAATGCGGTTCTACAATGAAAGCATCAATACCAACTAACACTAAGATTGCAGCTAGAGCTGAATTGAGAATCGCCATTGCCTTAAATTTCTTGTAGGCGAAAAAAACATTCATCAAGAGCAAAATCGGCCCGCCGATAAAGCCGCCGATTGCCAAAAACTGCATAACTTGAAAGAGATCTGTTCCTGTCTTTAGCGCAAGATAGCCAGCCAATGAGCCATAGATGACTTCTGCTAGAATGTAGCCGAAAGGATTGTGTCCTGTCTTTTTCAGTATCATCCATGTGAAAGCAAGAAGTAAAACAATGAAAAGGGAGTAGAAAAAAGTAAGCGAGTTGTATCCAGCCACCGAAATGAGAATCGCGGATAAATTCAAATATGCCCCTCGCGCCAGGTCGACGCATATGACGACGTGCTTCACCAGTGATACCAATCAGAAGTGAAACATTTGTGAATGTGTCTAGGCAACCGGGGATGGTCTGTAAATCCACCCTTCTAGTAAAACGTCCATATTGTCTAGATCGAGAGGATCTACAAATAATTTAGTGGAATAGTCTCGTGAAAATTCTTTGGAGTGCTGCCACATTGCCGTGTTGTAGCAAGCGAGCACCGCATCCAGTGCATGGTCATTGTTCACAACAGTTGTGTACATGGTTTTATTCATAATCAATTTTGGAACGTCTTTGTAGGTGAGCGCGCGTGTTGATTTTATATCCATTATCGACTGAATAATTTCGTGACGAGCGCTTGTTGCCTGTGATTCGCTCGCTTTATCTTTTGATTTATAGCCTGTTTCTTTCAGTTGAAAATATCTGATCACATCGCGAGGATATACTTCCAGTACCGCACAACCGTCGGGTATTTCAGATTGAAAAGGCACAGTGTAAAAGCGATCAGGTGGAAGTGCTGCTATCAAACGAATGCCCTGGTAGGTCATCTGAATCATTGACGGATTGCCGCGATGAAGCGGCGAAATTGCTAGCGAGCCTTTAAAATTATCGGTGAAGCGTTTTGGTTCGCGCTTAAATTCCTTTGCCAATTCCAGAAAATCGTCAAAGGGCATGAAAATCAATTCTTCTGCAACTTCCTGGAAAGATTGATAGAGCGGCTTTTGCTTACTACGAGCCATGAAATTCAGAAAATCAACGGGCAAGGAAAACGGACAGTCTATTCCGATTGCTGTCGGGGTGTGCTTGATCATTTCGGCAGATAGCGCGTGAGAGCCCACCTTCTTTACTTCAACCATTTCCAAATTTAGAAAGCTCAGTCGCCCTGATGCCAGCCACGTGTCATTTGGAACTGTTTTTGCGCCGCTAAAATCAGCGCCATATATTAGCTTTTCAGTCATTTAGAAGAAGGCCCTTTTTTCT
>JACMKL010000425.1 GCA_014380105.1 Candidatus Melainabacteria bacterium | reverse complement strand
TGATATTTTTGTGGCAGGCGTTGGAACCGGTGGCACCATCACTGGTGTCGGACAAGTTTTGAAAGAGCGTAAACCAGCAATCAAAATCATTGCGGTAGAACCGTCTGATAGTCCCGTTTTGACTCAGACTCTGGCTGGTCAACCTCTCAAACCCGGACCGCATAAAATCCAAGGTATTGGTGCCGGCTTTGTTCCTGGTGTATTGGATATTTCTGTAATTGACGAAGTTTTCCGGGTCACAAACGATCAAGCTCTAGACTTCGGACGCAAATTGGCAAGCGAAGAAGGCATACTTGCCGGTATCAGTAGTGGTGCCAATGTATTTGCTGCTCTCGAGATTGCCGCTCGTCCGGAAAATAAGGGCAAAGTAATAGTGACGGTCGCCTGCAGTACCGGTGAGCGATATCTTTCGACCCTATTGTTTCAGGACATTCTTGCCTGAAGCGCCGGGAAGCGTAGGAAAGAGCGTAAGTATGAATACTTTTGTAGAAAGCTGCCAAGACTGAAGGCGGCTGATATACCTTGCTTTCCAGATCCTGAGAAAGCGCTAAGGGAAAGCCCCTAACTTCGTTGCCAGTCAGGCTTTCGAAAGATGTTACCATTCTCTTGGATACCAGGTATGCCCTTCTGGACGCGCGCAGTCAATGCTGTTCACGAGCTTAGAATATTTACTTTTTCTACCAGCGACACTAATTCTGTACTGGACTCTTCCGCATCGCTTCCGCGTACCGATGCTTCTGATCGCAAGCTATCTCTTTTATATGAGCTGGAATTCCACGCTGGTCTTGCTGATTATTGCCATGACCGTGTTCAATTATTTCCTGGGTGACGTTCTATCGAGAGCCACATCGCACAAAAAGCTCGTTTTTGGCATTGGTATAGTTGCTAACCTAGCCTGTCTCAGTTATTTCAAATACTCTAATTTCTTCGTAAACTCAGCCAACGGTCTGCTTCATTTAGTTGGCGCGCCAACTTATTCTGTCACTCTGAATATAATTCTTCCGCTCGGAATTTCGTTTTTCGTTTTCGAATTCATCCACTATTTGTTCGACATCTATCGCGGCAGTAAGCCGCTCAAGTCGTTTGCTTTGTTCGGACTGTTTGCGGCATTTTTCCCAACTCAGATTGCCGGACCGATCAAGCGCTATGACGATTTTTCTGCCCAGATGGTCGAAGAGAAAAAGCTCAAGTTGGAATATTTTGATGAGGGCGTGCCACTAATCATCATTGGTTTGGCCAAGAAAATTTTGATAGCCAATAATCTTGCCATTCTGGTGGACATGATGGCCAATACAATCTCATCATATGGAGCTCTCGAGCTATGGATTTTTTCCTTTGCTTTCTCGTTCCAGGTTTATTTCGACTTCTCTGGCTATACAGACATAGCCCGCGGTTCTTCAATTCTTTTTGGTTATCGCATTCCGATCAATTTTAATTTACCGTTTATTGCAGCAAACACTTCAGACCTCTGGAATCGCTGGCATATATCTCTATCACACTGGCTCCGTGACTACCTTTTCAGACCATTGGGTGGAACAAAGCGCAATCGGCTGACAGTTGACCGTGCCTTGATTTTGACCATGACGCTCGGCGGATTGTGGCACGGTGCCTCCTGGAACTTTGTCATTTGGGGCTTGTACTTTGGGCTCTGTTTGGCTATCCATCGCAATTTTAAACGCCTCAAGCCTAAAATGCCTGCCCTGTCAGG
>JACMKL010000424.1 GCA_014380105.1 Candidatus Melainabacteria bacterium | reverse complement strand
GCGGATACGGGCGAGCTCAAATTTCAGCGAGAGTGGCGACAGACCCTGGAAAACGAATGTCAGGAGAGTGGAATACCACTCGAACTGGTTGATTCAAACTATATCGTCCCTCCGGCAGTCGCTTCGGATCATCAAGAGTGGTCTGCAGCAACGATACGTCGGAAAATTATGCAGAAAATTGGCCCTTGGTTTGACGAAGCAAGAACGAGTCAAGATAGATGGTCCGCCTTGCCACCCTTTTCGCTACAGACCTTCGACACTGCCCTCAATGCCCAAGCCATAGGTGTCCGCTCCTTTGACCCAGAAATCCAATCAGAGGCACGATCGACTTTGGATCAGCTTCTGGAATTAGATCGCACAGTGGGAGCTCTTGCACCGGCATTTGGCGTGCGCGGTGGGGCGGCAAATGGAATGGCGGCGTTGAAACGATTCATCGCCGATGGGCTGAATGAATACGGTGAAAAAAAAGCCGACAAGTCCCTCGGGGCTCAGAGCACTCTTTCGGCTTGGCTGCATTTTGGAATGCTTTCTCCTGCACAAATACTCGATGATATTTTTGACTACCTCGGAGATTCCGAAAACTCCTCAACAAAACAGAACTCGCTTTTTTCTGGCTTGGAGCTGAAACGCCCCACAGTCGCTGCCTTTGTAGAGCAATTAGTGGTTCGACGCGAGTTAGCAGCGAATCTTTGCCGGTTCAACCACTTATATGATAAGTGGGAGGGGCTGCCAAACTGGTCCCGCGCAAGCCTGCTCAAACACGCTTCGGACACCAGGCTGTGGCGCTATTCGGCACTCGAACTCGAAACCGCCGAGACACACGACTCGTACTGGAACGCAGCTCAACAGCAATTGCGTAAAAGTGGCTTTATCCACAACCACATGCGCATGTATTGGGGAAAAAAGATTCTTGAGTGGAGCAAGACGCCAGAAGAGGCATTCTACACGGCAATTCGCCTGAATGATCGCTGGGCTTTGGATGGCAGAGATGCAAACGGCTATGCGGGCGTTGCCTGGTGTTTTGGAACCCATGACCGACCATGGACTGAGCGCCCCATTTTCGGGATGGTACGTTATATGAACGACAAAGGTTTGGAGCGGAAGTTCAAGATGGCCCCCTATCTCGAGAAATGGCTTTCCTGAGGCACTTTTTGCGATAGACGTGTGGTGTTACGCTCCGCCTTCCAATTTTCCTATCGTCGTTCTGTTTCGGCCGTTTTTTTTACTTTCCATAAGCGCAAGGTCGGCACGGGAAAGTATCCAGTCGGCATCAACACCAGCACTCACCCTAGTTGTAAATAGGCAAATGCTGATTGTTACCATAGGCACTCCGTCCGGCCGTGTATGAGGAATTTTTTTTCTGCGACCAAATTCCGAAAATTTTCTGCCAGACTAAAAGCTTCTTCTTCTGGTATGTCCGGAAGAATTACCGTAAATTCTTCCCCGCCAATTCGCGCCGGGAAATCTCCTGACCGCAGGAATTTGCTCTTCAAGATATGCGCAATTTCCTTAAGGCACCAATCACCCGCTTG
>JACMKL010000423.1 GCA_014380105.1 Candidatus Melainabacteria bacterium | reverse complement strand
CACGATAAGACCCGTGATTTCTTTCTCGGTAGGTCTCCAACAGACACAATCCACTGCACAAAGCGCTCTTTAAGTGGACCCCGTTCGTGCAACAGTTGAAACAGTCCCTCAGCGAAAGTTATGGCTCCATCCCGCTCTTTTAGAGCGTCGCGGAGAGCAATTTTTTCAAAAGAAAAAAGAAAATTGGTTTTAGACTCAACCTTGAGTGCGCGAGTGGCAATTTCCTGGTGGTCACGGCTGCGCAGGAGAGACCTGAATGTTTCCTCTCCCAATAATTCGTGCCACAAATAATGCGCGTTCATCTTATAGGTTTCTTCCCAATCGATATAACGCTGGTCGCGAAATGCGCTTGGGAAAAAGCGCAGAAATCTCTTTTTATGTTTAGCAAGAGCTCTCGCACTTATTTCGCGCTTCTTACTGCCTGCAATCACTAACAAACCTTCTAATCAATTACGCCTTTCTGTTGAAGAGGAAATTTAGCAAAACTGTCAGACCAACGCTGAGCGCGATGCTCAATAAAATGCTTGGGAGCCAAAGAATGACCATTATAGATTTCGCCTTATATTTGGGAAGTATGAAACGGTCGACTTCAATATTTCCGAACAGTTCCAATACTCTTGCATCATGTTAGGCTCTACATCTCAAAATCGTCTATCTTTGAAGCGTTTTCCCGGTCCTGTTTTGCTTCTTTGGGTTTTCCCAATTTTTCATATGCTTCTGCCCGCTTCACATATGCTCCAGCCTTTTTACCCCTGTCTAATTCAATGTTGCGCGAAAAATCTTTCACGGCTTCATTGTATTTTGCCAACTTGAGGTACGAAATGCCGCGATCGTAATAGGTACTTGGCAGTGTATCGTCAATGGCGATCGCTTTAGTGAATTCTATAACAGCATTCTTATGGTCGCTCATTGCTGCAAAAACCCGTCCACGCTCCTTGATCACTCTTTCACTCTCAGGCTTTATTCTTGCGCATTCGGCATAATCAGCAAGCGCATCTTTGTATCGCTTCAAAATATTATTTGCGATCGCTCTTGCTCGGAAAAATTTGTACTCATTGGGAAATTGCTTTGTCAAAACATTCAGGTCTTCAACTGCAAGCGCATACTTGCCTTCAGCCTGATAAGCCTCAGAGCGAAACCACAGAACTTTTTTCTCGTTTGGCTGCAGTTTTAGGGCGCGACCAAAATCTTCGATCGCAAGATCGTACTGAGCAAAACTGTAATAACAGCGCCCTCGCATCGCGTAAGCACTGTGCGTAGGAGCGGTTTTTATGACCTTATTTATTTCGTCAAAACAAGCTTGATAGCGTCTTTCATCAAATAGCTTGCGAGCGTCTTTCATCGGTCCACTTTCAGACGCAATACTCATGTTTTGAAAAGAAGACGAAATTAAAAGCAGCGCCAGAGCGACGCGAATTGTTTTCATGTAAAAACCAGAGGGAAATGGTTGCGTTACCTCTAATGTAGCGCATATCGCACTTCGCAAGCTAGAGCCGAATTATTTGGACTACAGAATAGTTCCATCACCTTTAAATTTGAAAATTCGAACAGTACCGTCATCGCTGGTCACTGTCGAAGTGAAATTTCCGTCTGCGCCTCTAACTGTTTTGACAGTTTTTACATCTTCCATCTCAACTGGCTGACCGCCTACTCCGAGGAAAGTCATATCTTTTGAAGAATCGTATTCAATTGAGCTGCTGACCAAGTTGTTGTTGCTATCGAGAATTTCCTGTCCTTTAAAATTCGTGTCTCCACCAATATTAAAAACGTAGCTGCTATCGTCAATTTCCCCTTCGTACTTGTAGGTGACTTCGCCATTGTCACCTTTAATTACTTGCGCTGTGCGAGAGTCTAAAGGTCCGTTGTCACCGCCCGCCCATCCAGGAATCGCGCCGCCTATACCAATCGGTCTTGCTGGGTGATAATTATCACCGCGATTAGCGAAATTGCTTACGTTAGCAGTGGGAACGCCAGCCGATCTGTCAGCAACTTTCGTCATTATTTCCAAAAATTTAGTTACTTTGCCATTATGGTCAACTTCAGATTTATATCGCGCACCATTTTCGCAATTGATCTCAGTATCAAAAGAATTGATTGCAGGATTGAACGTTGAAGTGATGCCAGTCACACCTTTCAGTTCTTTCGGTCCGATGTCAGTCATTACCTTGTAGTCGAGCCTGCCATCGTATTTTAAGGTACGCTTTAATAAATGACCGCTCTTACTGACCGTTTCTTGTGTCTGGAAATTGGTATCGCCATCGATACCAATAGCGCTGCTGTCATCAATTTCGCCTGAGTAGTCATAAACAGTGTTACCTTCTCCGTCAAAGCCTTGCTGGCTTTGACGCCAATCAATATCCCATCCTTTACCACCTTCTTTCTCACTGCCAAAACTTTCTCCAGGCCTTGATTCACCTAGCCCCGGGGGTCCGGCAGGATTATAGATGCCATCGGTGGGTGCAAGTTGGTTTGTGTTGAATGTACTTTGATTGGCACGCGGTTGCTCTTTTAGTGCCACTACTTTCGGTGCTTCAATTTCAGCAGTTTTGACTTTTGGTGGCACCACAGAAGGTTCTTCAAGTGCGGGATCCGGAAGGCGCATTTTAGGCGGCTCGAATGGCGCAGGGACTGGTTTTATCTCGCGAGGATTTAATACGGTAGAACGTCCAGAATGATCGATTGTAAGTGGTGGAAGTGTCCAACCCGAAAAATTCTTCGCGATTGCGCTAACCTGAGGCTCATACTTATTGATTTCAAACTGGTGTGATTTGCCGTTATAGTTTGTATGCTCAAACCTATCGAGAGAGCTACTGGCTCCATGGAATTGATAGTACACATCAGTCTTCGGACCAAATGCTTGATAGCGAATCTGACTGAGTTGTTCATTTTCTTCAACCGAAATCTGCGCGCCAGGATTCGCAAGCTCGTAGTGCTGAGCCATATCCCTCACCTCGATTTTCCATGTGTCTAGCCGTTCCAGTGGGATATATACGCAACCGGATTGTTCTCGACATGTTAAATCGTCAAAGACGAAGAACTACTTCCACGTACCAAGCTCATAATTGATGCCGGTACTGTCTGGGCGTGCTTCTCCCATGTATCCGAATTCTGTATTTCGAACCGAATAACCACCTGACATAGTTTTCATAACAGTAGTTGTAGTTTTATCGGGTCGGAAGATTGTCACATTGTCGCCATGTTTGACCATTCTTCCGCGTGCGCCATTTGGATACCGCACCAGATAATCATCTGATTCTTCGCGTGGTATCAACACGGTGCCATCAGCAAAACCATCTTCAATAGCGTAACTTCTATCAGGGAATCTGCGCAAATAACAACTAGATCCATCTGTCAAAGTAAATTTCAAAACAATTGCGGTTTTGTCTTTCGGAGGTCCTTTCTTTTCGTAAGGATCAATGTCTTGCACCGAGAATACTAAAACCATATCTTTAGCCATGTCGTTCATGCTTGTGCCAAGCTCTTTGGCAGTGCCTTTGGCAACACTCTTAAGAAAAGATCTGACCGGACCTTTGTGATTTTTCTTGTCAGTTTCTGCATCAGCTTTTGAAAGCCAGGGAGAGTTGCGCGTTCTGACCCACTCTTCGGCTTGCCATACTTTCACAGGAGCGTCAGTTTGAGAAATTGGAAGATTGATTCCATGCCCTTCATCAACTGCAATAGCGTCACTGGCGCTAGCTATAAAAGAAACGGATAGTGCAAGCAAAAGCGAACAAGTTGAGCGCATGATTCTCTCCAATCAGAATAGGGCAACGAAAATGTGACATCTTGAATTTAGTTCGCAGGTGCATCGCCTTGAGCTGAAGGGTCTGCGCTCTCATCTCCGGCAGGAACCAGAGAAGCTGTGTAGGTCCAGGTCGCGTGCGATTTTGCATCATTCATCGTCAATGATGGTAGTTTCGCCACCGTCATATAATCTTTGATTGGATCAATAATTTGTTTGCGTGCGGTGGGATCACTCAATGAAGTATCCACAGTAAGTTCAATGGGATTTGGAGATTTGATGTCACCGGGCTGACCTCCGACCGTCCATTTGAATTTGCCTTTGGCACCAACACTGGTCAAGCCTTCAGTAATTTTCTGCTCAATTGTTTGCCTGGCTTGGAGGTAAGTTACTCCAGCAAGCGGATCAACTGTCTCTGGTCCACGTCGCATCACTGCTCCGATCCAACTGCTGTTCATGGCAAAAACAAGAAATGCGCCCACAGCAATTAGCCCAACCACAAACGGCATCGGATTGACCCCTGGGGCCTTTTGACCGCCATAATTGCGTTCCGATTTTCGGACTTGCTGCTTGGTTCCACAAGATGGGCATTCTTCTTCCCAGCCGTGAAGCGGTACTTTGCAGGTCGGACACTTATGCATATTGTTTCTTTCAAAAAGGAGATGACAATTTTACCGCTTTTCTCCGCCTTATTATCAGCATGAAAAGCCTGATACCTACCAGAAGCTATACCACTATACTGTTTGTTTTTTTTGGCACGAGGTCCCGGCATGAAAACTGAATATCTTGACTACACCGATGGCAAACACACTTTCGAAGGCTTCGTCGCTCACAACCAATCGAAAGCAGGCAAGTCACCATGTGTAATCATCTGCCACGCCTGGGGAGGGCAAAGCGACTTTGACCGTGACAACGCCGAAAAATTAGCCGTGCTCGGATATGTAGGTTTTGCCGCTGATGTCTATGGTAAAGGCGTGAGGGGCGAGGCTAGCGCAGATAACACTATTTTGATCCAACCACTGCTAGACGACAGAGAAGGTCTCAGAGATCGCTTGTTGAGCGCTGTGGAGACAGCAAAAACTTTGCCCTATGTCGATCCCGACAAAATCGCTGCAATTGGTTTTTGTTTCGGAGGATTGTGCGCACTGGATCTAGCTCGTGCCGCAACACCTGATATTAAGGGCGTTATTTCATTCCACGGTTTGTTTTTTCCGCCAAATTTAGGTGAGCAAAAGAAAATCGATGCCAAAATTTTGATACTGCACGGTTGGGAAGACCCACTTGCGACGCCCGAAAATGTTATTAGTATTTCCGAAGAATTGACAAAAGCTGATGCTGATTGGCAACTACACGCGTTTGGAAAAACCAAGCACGCATTCACTCTGCCTAGCGCAAATGATATTTCCAAAGGAAATTTTTACAACGCGATGTCTGCCACTAGAGCATGGCAAGCAGCTGAAAACTTCCTCAGCGAAATTTTTGAATGAAATTATTCAGGCTTAGTGTCTGAGCGACGTTGACGTCTTTCTTCACGCCAGATGGTGAAGGATTGATCAATTAATTTGCCGTGAGTGTCAATCGCTCTGCCTACGAGTGACGTTTGCGGAAGCCTTGTAAGAAGGTCATGCTCGAAACGCGTGAGAATTGAGTTGAAACGCTCATCAGTGACGGCTTCGCCGACAGGAACCCATTTTGCACGATCTTTGAAGAATGTGGATATGACGTCGGAGCGTCTGGCAACTGCTTCTCCGGCTTCCTTTTCGATTTCGACATTGTAAGAATGTCCAACGAACAAATATTTTGGACCTGGCCAGGCTTCTTCCTTCTTATAAAAGGTGAAATCTGGTTGTGGAAGTGAAGCGCGGCGTCTTTCAACTGCAGGGCGTTGCTCTTCGGTGGCGGTTGCGCCTGGGTCTTTGCCTTCTGTCATCTGTGTTCGCTCCGCGTGTCGGGTCAATATACTTCCGGACCAGCCATTATAAGACTCGCAGACTAGCCAAGTCTGCTGACAACCATAATTCCGACCTCATTTTTATCTACGCTTTGTTCCAATTTCATATCGTTTTTCTCCAGTTGAAGACACAATGGAACTCACAATCTAAAATGAAAGTCTGACCTGATGAATATTCACGGCCGAAGGAATCTATGCCATGACAGAAAACGTCCTCGAAGATTGCGGAAATCCCAGTTGCCAGTGCACCTGCGAGATTAATGATGATTACTGCAGCGAAAATTGTCGCATTGCAGGCGCCTTACCGGACGCACCCTGCCAATGTGGACATCCAGATTGCAGCGCCGGACCAATTAGCTAACGCTCGAAAAAAACAAAATCATTTGGCGCTAGAAAAGCGTTGCGTTCTGCATGCTTTTCGGCGCCAATTTAATTGAAATACTATCGCGGCAACGTTATGCAACAAAAATGCAATAAGCCGCTGCTAGCTTGGATTGTGAAACCTTCACAACCTACTTACTAAACAAAAGCCATTCCACCGTTCCAAAGTCCAACAACTAAATAATTCAAGCCGAACCAACTTCTCACCTTGGGGTCCTAACTATGTCTGCTGGAGAAAAGCCAGCCGAACTCGCATCGAGCGAGTCCGGTGATGATTCGTCACTCAAAAAAAACGTTCAATCTAGTTTTGCGGATCTGGTCATCGAGGTCTGGGCGAAAACACCCACAAAGCAAGCGGACAAACCGGATGAAAAGCCACAAACTCAAATTGACTTTCAACCGCCGCCTGACAAAGCATCGTTGCCACCAAAGACAGGAACCGTTGACAGTCTTCCAAAAGATGGAAGCCTCGTTATCCCACCCTTACCAAAGCCGAATTTACCAAATGATGTAACGCCAACACCAAAACCAGCTGCTGATCAACAGTTGGAAGGACCGCGCCCTCTGCCAGCAGTCGACACAGAAACTGTCGGGCGCCCCAAAATTACTCGCCAAGATCAACGCGAAATAAATAAGGACCATGCCGAAAAACGAGAAGCATTAGAAGGAGATGGTGCTCTCGAAAAAGCATCCAACCCAGTCGCGATCGCTCGTAAAGAATTGGAATTAGAACTAAAGCGTCATGGTCACTTAAATGACACTACCCATGGAATACTTAATGACCTGGAAGCGAACACAAAATCGTCGCGAGACATTCTTGGGCGCATGGGTAAATATCCCGAAGCAAAAACAATGCAAGAGCGCTTGGACCTGAGACATTATGACCCTGAAGCCATTCCGAGTGATGAAAGAATTGCTGCCACCTACAGAATTGCAGCTGAAACACTGCGATCGCGCGGAGTTGGGCCATTTAATTCGGATAAAGCTGTTGCCAAAATTGTTATTGAGGGTTTGAGAAACGTCTCGGATATCACCGGCATCGACCAGGGGTCTTACACTACATGCGGGCCAGCATCAGGTGAAAAATATATTGCTGCACGCACTCCTGATCGCTATATGGATGCAATAAAGCAGTTGGTTCAGACCGGAGCATACAAGACTCCAAATGGAAATGCATTCAATTACAACACTAATTCGTGGAACGCAAACGAAGACGGACAGCGCGTTTTGCGTCCAAATCTGCAGCCTGGAGCAGAAGAATCTAGATGGAACTACAAAAATGAGGGCGGTCCGAACAAAGCTGCAAACATAGTTAGAGTTCAGGAGGGCACCAGAAACTTGGCGAGCCAGGCAATTCAAAATCTATTTTTGGAAAATGCCAAAGTGAGCTTTTCCACACGTCAGATTTCTGATGGAGTAACTGCGCAGCTGGGTGGGAAGACGGTGCCAGCAACAACTTTCAGACACATTGAGGATTTCACTGCACGAATGACAGGAACTCCGATGACAACGATTAACCAAAATCCTGCCATCCCAAGTGCTGCCAATGTCGGTCGTGTGATGGACGACAGCCTTGCTAATCAGCTGCAATATAGCGGTCGCTATCCCATTCTTGATTGGATTGGACCACACTGGTTTACCACGAATGCGGCAATGAAAATGGATGATGGAACGTCTCGAGTTCTTCAAGACAATCAATGGGGTCGCGTCTATGACGGCGGCTGGACAACTGTTCAGGGGCGTACACAGAAAGCTGCAGCATCATTGAGAGCGCAAGGATACAACGTCCAGTAACACAACGTCTAGTAACACCACCTGTGGTGGTTAAGTTGGCACCATATCGAGGAGAGTTGCCTATGCGACTCTCCTTTTATTTTGGTGACATGTAGAAATTTCGAAAGACGCTGGCGAAAATTTCACGACATAATAGGTGAACTCATTATTGGAGAGTTCTGAATGTCTGATGCGAAATTACCGATTTGCCTGATCGTCAAAGTAAAAGCGAACACGGGAAAAGGGTCCGAGTTGGAGAAAGTTTTAAGTGCAATGCTTGAACCGACCAGAAAAGAGCCAGGCTGTATCACTTACCAGCTTTATAAAACTCCCGAGTCAGATACATTCTTTTTCTATGAACTCTGGGAAACACTCGAGCATCTTGATGCCCACACAAAAACAGAACACTATCTGCAATTGGTCAAAGACCGCGCAGGACTTGTTGCTGAAGGCGGCGAGCTTCACAAACTTTCTGAAGTTTTTTAAGAAATTTGAGCTTAGCGTTAATGTTGTCAAGAAAAGCCGCGTATTCATTTGAATGCATGGCACAATAGTAGTATCTCAATCAACCCGATGATGACTCCGCCTGGCAGCCCCCTAGGCAGTCTACCCTTCAATAGGTGGTGTTCATGCGCAACAAACTCGTTAAGGGGTTGATTTTTGGCACGGCGTTATCGCTGTGGAGTTTCACCCTGTGGCAAATTGTCGGTGCTCAGAGTTCTTCTCAAAATCTGGTTGTTGCTCCTTTCGTCGCCGCTGACCGGAAAGAGACCAAAGATTTTGTAGCTGATGTTGTGAGTACCGCCAAGCGTTCTCCTTTTCTCTTGCGAACAAACAATCCTTCTGCAGCGATTGGAACCTATAACGGCGTCGTCATCACGCCCGATGCGACGAGTAGCGCT
>JACMKL010000422.1 GCA_014380105.1 Candidatus Melainabacteria bacterium | reverse complement strand
TCTGGCAGCGTCCACGCGCTCGGCATCTCCAACCGGTCCGCTGAACATGCGCTGAATACCTGCCAACCAGATAGAAAATATGTCAGTGAGATTCATAAATAGGTTTTCCCCTTACGGCGCGGCAGTTTTCGGTTGTCTCTTTAGTAATCCTGCGATCAGTGCGTTTTTCAGTCCGATTTTTGCCAGATCTTCACTCGATGTCGCATCGACAATATCAAACCGCGCTCCTACGTTGACCAGGTCTGTGTCCAGTGTTTGTACCAGGAGCCCGCCGCCCTTTCCGACTTCTAAGAGTGAAATCGTCAATTCTTGCGCTGTGCGAACACGTCGTGCCGCTTCATAAACACCTTCTCTGATTTGTTCTCCGCTTGTTCCAAAATCGGAAATTACAGCAAAAATCATAGGGCGACTTTTGTCGCTTCTGCGGTTGAAGTACTCAGAAAGCTGCTCCCAGAAGGGTTTTGCCAAATCTGTGCCGCCAGACGGTCCATAGTGTTGGAAAATGCCTTCGATATCACGGGCGGTGCGACCTTTCAAAACCTCGTAGTTGCTATCGAACATCACTACTGTTATGCCCAGTGGAAAGTAAGCTGAGACAGAGAATAAATCGTGCGCGCTGGTCTTGCACCAATCCCACTGGCTCAAGCCTGTTCCCTCAAACGGGCTGTTCATCGACGAGGATTTGTCGATGAAGAGGACCAGATCATGATTCGTTAACAGTTTCTCATTGGCGTGTAGCAAGCTGACATTCGTAATTTGTGCGCCAATGAGGCGATTGGTGCTGTCTAGGGGCGCAGACGCCGGAGAGAGGGCTGTAAAATTTGGCATTGTCACTTTTGTTGTGTCTGTGATGAAAATGCTCAGAAATCTGCCATCTCGCTTAATTTGCAGTTGGTACAAATTATTGCTTTGCTTCAAACTAATAATCCGGTCGTCGGCTTTTACGCCAGCCAACCAGGATAGAGAGCCAGGAAAAACTTTTTCGACTCGGGCAAACAATCCGGGAATACGCTTTTTGTCGAATCGCATGCCGAGACGAGCGTCGAGTTTGTCTGCCAGACCCTGCACTGAATCAAGCGCTTCTTGCGTTTGTTTGACGCGACCGTCGTTGTATCCGGCCGCTTTCGCCTTAATCAGTGCAATTTTAAAAGCATTGAAAGCGCGCCTGTAATCACCTTCAGTCCAAGCCGCTCGCCCAATTGAGTATGTTTTATTCCAACTGCTTTTGGGTGACAAAATTTCAAAATTGATTGATTCTTGCGCATTAAGCTCAAACTTCGTTGACCGTGGATCAAATTTTGGAAACTGACCCTGCAGAAGTGGTGGCTGAACTGCTTTCGCCTTCGGTGCGGGACTCGCTGGGGCAGGTGTGGGCGTGAGCTGAAATGCGCAAAACAGGGCGCACGTGAAAGCTTTAAAGGGTTTGTATGATGTTCTGAAGCTCATGACTCTAGTGTAATGGGTATAAAGCTTGAAGGGCTATGGATGGCAAACGAATGAAGTCATGCGCAAATAACAATCGATGTCATCGAATTATTCTGTTTGCGCTTGCTGTGAGCTGCCTCCCGAATTCGGTATTTGCGATTGACTCGGGCAAATCGCTGGGGAAATTACAGACAAAAACTCCGGTGAAAAGTTCGACTGCTCGCCCGGTGACTCCCTCGGCGCGACCACAATCAGCCGTTAACTCGAAAGTGCCGTTTACGAATGCACCGTTTCCCAGCGCTCCTAGCTCAGATAGCTCGAGTTTTATATGGAACGGGCAAGGATTTATGCCGATGAATAGTTATCGGAGCGGATATGGAAATTATTTCGGTGGCTCAGGTGAGCTTACGGCGCGTGAAAAACGCGGACGCGTAATCTGGAATGGCGCAAATTCCAGTGACGATACAAAGTCGCAAGCAATTATGGATAGTCAACTTCGCTTCGGCGCTGAGGATCCAAAAACAATTGATCTGATGTGGAAAACAGCGAAGGGCTTTTTCGATGAACAGAAATATGATCTTGCGGAGCCGCTCCTTAAGGAGCTTATTGTGACGCTCGAAAGTCACCCGGCTCTTGCAGACAAAAGCGTGCTAAGTGATGCCTCGACAAAACTGTCGACTCTTCAATCTGAAAGGCGGCGAATTGCTTCTGGTGCGCGAAATCCATATGCATCTCGGCGCTTTACTCCGTCCGCTCGCGGTCCAAATGGTTCCAGCTATAATAGGAAGACGCATTATTCCAGTGGTATTTGGAATGATCCCAATGGTGCAACTGCAACTTTCGGTCCATAAATCTGCGTGGGAAATTTGGTGACAAGAAAAATTTCGATGGCAGCATGCTCTCTGGCTCTATGTTTTAGCGCACTCCCAGCGTTTCACTCAAAAGGGTTTAGTCAAAATTCTTCTGGTGCCGATCAACGAATGTCACGGCAGTTCGCTGACTCTGAGCTCTTCGAGCAGATGGAGCGAGTCTCACATTGGTTTGATCAGTATTGTGTTTGGAATAAGAAATTTCCTGATCCCGGCGATGAAATGAATTGGGCGCGCGCGCAGATGAATCAATTGGTGCCCAATAATCCATATGCTGGTGACAAACTGCAATTGATGGCAGGATTAGACGCTGACCCGCAATATTCTGATGTTGCTAATTCTCCTAATTCATATGGCTCGTCGCCTGATTATCAGGGCGCAGCCGCCCTCCAGACGCCCACTTCAGCTAATTCGCAAATTGAAGATGCATCGTCCGGTTCTATTGATTCAGACACCGACGCCAATCTCAATCGTATTTGGTTGACTGTTGATCCATCGCTCAATGAAAATATGGCGGCGGAATATTTAACCGACCCTCCTCTTGATTGGGTTGGACGACCAGGTTCGATTAATGTCATCAGTAATAATCAGAATTTGATTTTGATATGGGGAGCTGGAGCCAATGGGCGCCCTATTAGATTTCCAGGATCGTCAAAAACTCGTTTGATTTTGGGCAGATACAAATTACTGTACGGACAATCGTCTTACTAGACTGGAGTTCGTTGCGCTATGCGCTCAATTGAAGATGCGAAACGTTATGCTACTGGCGCAGCATTGTTGTCCATAATTTTTAGCTTGAGTTTTGCGCAAGCTATTTATGGTACTGAAAGTCTTGAAAAGATTACGGGTGCCTTATCTCAGTCGAAAGACTTGTCTGACTTTGTTGTTGAAGATATGCCTGAGTTGACC
>JACMKL010000051.1 GCA_014380105.1 Candidatus Melainabacteria bacterium | reverse complement strand
GATGCATAAGGATCCAGCATCGACTTGGAGCCGGCATTTGCTGCTGTGGCTGAGCCCACGAACATAATGGTTAGGAGTAACGACGAATAACGTTTAGAACTCATTGACAATTCCTCTTCTCACCCCTTGGTGCATCAAAAATCCTTCGTCTTTATAGCACACGTCGAAGGGAAGCCAATAGCCACTTTATGCCGCAGGAAGCGCCACTCGTGGCAATTACAAGAGGAAGCTAATTGCAGTTAATACTACTCACATTCGGTTCAAATGTTTATAATCTGAGTAGCGGATGCTGCTGTATACTCAGCCAGTAGCACGTCTTTCACGACATAAGTAAGGTACAAAGATGGACACACCAACTGGAACTTCGCCCGTAATACTCCTTTCCATTATGGGTGTTTGGGTTTTGCTATCCCTCTATATGGGCGCAAAAAAAGCTTACTTCGACACTTACGACAACTTGTCCGAAGAAGAAGTAGAAAAAGCCCACAGCTAGATCGAGCTAACCTGACTTTTCTCAAGTTTGAGGCAGCAGTAGAGAGCAATTGCATAAAACGCGAAGCCGCAGCAATAGCTCACGGTAATGCCTAAAAACATCGATAGCACCACCGACAATACCGAGCCCAAGACTGATGCTGCGCCGTTGATGCCCCAGAGCCACGGCGTCAATTGCTGATTGTGTCTGTTGCCCAAGCGCATACCGGCTGGGAAACCTAAGCCCAGGACAAAACCAACCGGGAAAAGACTGACGATACTGGCAGCAATCCGGATCGGGGTCGATTGAGGGGCGAGAGCATGCACAAGTGCTGGCGTCGCCAATCCAAATATCGCAGTCACAACAAGTGCGGCAATTAAGAGCATGTGCAGGCGGTCGCCTACAAGCTCCACCAATTTGCCGAATGACAAACTGCCGAGCCCAGTTGCCAGAAATAACGTAAACAAGACAACTGATAATGCATATATGGGATGTCCGAGGGTTATCGAGAAGCGTTGAATTTGCGAAAGCTCTATCAACATGAATCCGATGCCGATCGAAAAGAAGTAAGTGAAGAGTGGCAATGAGCCTTTCAGTAGCGACTTATCTTTGGTGCGCAGAATTGGTAGGCGGAAACAATAAAACGTGAAGAAAGAGACCGTGACAAGGACTAAAAGTAATGCCACTGCCGAATTGATATTGTTCGCTGTGCGTCCACCGGCATAAATACTCTGGTTGAATATCTGGAGCGGATTAAGAGTCTGGAAAAAGAACGGGCAGTCATCAGTGGACGGTTTCAAATTGAAAGGCACGGTCTTTTCTACTTCGCCAATTTTCCCTTCTGCAGCCAGAGCCAGATTGGGGTCGATCGACATAGTCGGGCTCAGCGCCAATTCAAATCCAAGCTCTTTAGAGAGCTTGTCGATTTCAGCAAGTTTTTCCGGTGTAAACGGCTGACGACTGACGAGAATAGTGCCAAGTCCATCCTCAGCATGCAATGATTCGCCGAGTTCTGAATTCATTACACGAACAAGCACAATGTGTTGGCGTGGATTTTCGATACCGATACTTTTCAGTGACGAATTAGCCAGACCGACCAGGCGATAAATTTCTGATGGCACATACTTGCTGTACCAGCGAGTCATAGTCAGAATGCCGGTGTCGCTAAGATGCTCGAGAAAAGTTTTCCAGGCGTCAACTGTGTATAACGAACTTTCAGTAAGAGCAAACGCACCACTCGAACTGGCAGCCCAGGTATCTACCAGAGTGGCTTGAATGGTGTCATATTTTTCTGGCGAGCGAGTGATATAACTGCGCGCCTCATCACATACAATTTTGACGCCCGGCATCTTATCGAGGTGCCCGGTATAATCGCCATAGCGACCATTTACAGTGGCTACGGTGTTATTGTTGATTTCAACACCGGTGACAGTTTTTTCACCGAGGGCCATGGCAGCTAAAATATCTTTGCCACCACCAACACCAATAACCAGCGCGTTTCCACCTTTAATTACAGCGTAGGCAAAATTCGAAATATCATATTTGAAAAAATCGAATTCTTTGAGATCTCCGGTAAAACGATAGAGAATAGCTGCAGCACAGCCGTCCATGTCTAGCCAGAGTTGGCGAATGCGCACTTCGGGAAGCAATCGGCTATAACCAAATTCGAGAGGCTTGCGCAATGCTTCGGGTTCGCCAAAAACACGAATGCGCGAAAAGCAATTCCATTTTTCAAATAAAACTAGTTTTTCTTTTACGCCCTTTGACCACGACAAGCTGATGACAGGCTTGTCTTGAGCGGCAAGATAGGCGTTGTAGCCGACATAGGATGCAGTTATGAGTGAAACTGCCAGAGCGGCGATTTTGAGTTTTTTGTCACCAGTTTTGTACGAAAAACAGAGCGCTGACAATGCAGCAACAGAAGCAATCAAATAAACAGCTGCGATACCATCAATGAATTGCAAGCTCAGAACTATGAGTGCACATCCCACGGCAGCCCCGATAAAATCAGCGGCGTAAAGCTTGTGTGTTTCATCCGGATAACGTGTCAAAGTGAGTGAGATACAGATGCTACTCAGAGTAAATGCAATGAGCAAACACGGCACGGCCACAAATAGAGAAGCAACAATTACAGTGGCAGAATCTAATGGCAAAAATGCCGGTACTGAAATATGGATCAAAATTGCCAGAATAGCGCTGACGGCAAAAGCTAAAATCGACCAGCTCTGATACTTTGCGGTATTCTCAGGAGTAAAGCGATCAGGCGCCAGGTAGACAATAATTGCGCCCATCGTGGTGCCAAACATGGCCATCGAAATCGCCAAAAATGCGAAGTGATACCATGTGGTGACACTGAAAATTCGTGTTAATAATAACTCGTACATTAAGGTGGCAAGTGATGCCAGAAAAATGCCGAAATAAACTTGCTTCTTTGCTTTCATAAATCCTGAGATGACGAGCCAACCTACCGACACATTTTTATATTATTTATAGCAACTAGTTTGCGAAAAGCGGGAAAGAAGTAAAGATGCTCAGTCAACCCATGCGAAACCGAATTTGTTTCGCTTATTCGTCTCTCGTTGCTTGTATCGCAATCGGATTTCTTTATCGGATTGTCCTCAAGATTGCGCTGAACATTCATTTTTTTCACAGGACCGGACCGAATTCATTCTCCTTCATTGATTATGTTGCGTTCTATTCGGCAGGAAAAATCGTCCTCTCCAGCGCGCGCGACCAAATTTATCAGTTCGCCACACAGCTGGCTGCCTACAACAATACGGTCACTCAAAGTCTTGGCGTAAGTACCAGTATCGACCATATACCCCTTGGACAGTCCGTCCCCTGGTTTTTCTTATTTCTCGCCCCATTTGCTCTCCTACCAATTCTTGCCTCGTACATAATCTGGAGTTTGGCAGGCATTGGTCTGAGCGGACTGGCGCTGTGGAATCTCCTCAAGCAGAGTGGTCATAAGACTCTGTTCAGCGCGCTTTTTCTGCTTTGCGTTGCAGGCAGTTATCCATACGAATGGCTTATCAATGATGGACAAAATAGTGCATTCATTCTGGCAGCGTTCGGCTTGATGCTCTACAGCTGGTTTCGTGGCAATGATACCGCCAGCGGTGTGGCGTTAGCATTGATGTCGATCAAACCGCAATACGCAGTATTTTTGGCGATACCGGCTCTAGCCTTCAAACGCTGGCGCCTGTTGGGTTCTGCAGCGGCTACTGGGACAGTTTTTTTGATAACATCAGCGCTTGTTTTTGGAGTCAAAACTCTGATTGAATATCCAGCCTTATTGCATGCCACCGAAAAAACCGACCCCGCCGTCTTCCCTACCTGGATGGTCTCTATAAGAGGACCGCTCAGCATAGTGATGGATTTAGACCGCGCTTTGAATATCTCCACAATTTTATATGCCGCTTCATTTTGCATATTATTGTTTTTCTGGTGGAAAGTGGCAGGTCTGGGCAACAGCACCAAAACCCGTATCGCATTTGGCATTACGCTGGTCGCCTGCTTATTGACCAGCCCACATACTCATATTTACGACCTGGTCATATTTGCAGCAATTGCAGCCATAGTGCCAATCCGAAGTGTCTTTGAAGTCGGCAGCATGCCACGCGCGTTTAAGGTCTGGAGCTGGGTCATCACGCTCTACCCGCTGATTAGCTTTGCAGTCTATCTCGGCACCGAAGTGAAAGCTTGCGGAGAGATTGTAGGGGTCGGCTTCTTCGTCATCGACTGCTGCCTGTTGGCGCTACTTATCTGGCTCTACCGAAGCGCCGATCTGATCGTTTCACCCGAAACTTAGGCATTATATTGACGCGCCCGTTAGGCTTTTTCTTACGCGGCACTTAGGCTTTTTGCTTACGCGGCACTTTGACGATTTCCACAGAACATGGCGCCTGGCTCACAACGGCTTCTGATACGCTGCCTAAAAGCAGGCGAGTGAGTCCGGTGCGTCCGTGAGAGCCGACCACAATAAGGTCAGCTGGCCACTCTTTTGCGGATTCGAGAATAGTGTCGGTGACATAACCTTCCCGGATTTCAGCCGAGACATTAGGCTTGCCGAAGGTGAGAGTCAAACGTTTGACCCGATCATTAACCAACCGTTTGGCCGCCTCTACTAATTCGTTTTGCGCTTCAACTGCAACAGACAAATAGCTCGTGTGCCAGCCGGCATGCTCAGGGTGAAAAGGCTCAACAACGCTCAGCAGGCGGAATTTAGAACCTTCAGGCCAGGTGCGTTCTACGACCGATTCGATCGCATAGTCAGAGAAAGTCGAATCATCAATAGCGACAAGGACGTTCATTATTTACCTTTCGTCAGCGCCTCGGTTAGTGCGCCTATTATCATCATCCCACCAATAGTGTAATGCAAACTAACTTTCAAGTTCCTTATATAGAAGCGACAAATCATTCATTCTCTGAACGGTTGGCCAGCGTTGGCTTTACATACTGCAGCATCAGTGATCACGCGTGGAAAAACAGTGCCTGTAGGGGTTTTGAAAGAAATCTATCTGGTGGCAGAAACAATCTTGGAGAAAATCCAAAACATTGTGTTGACAGGTCAGGGGGTATGAACCAGAATGGGTTTATTAGTCCAAGCCGGGTTGCGCCCGGGAGAAAAAAACAGTGAGCAATTTTGGTTTCTATTTTTGGTATTTTACGGTTCGCCAGGGGTGACGACAGATTACTTTGTCCCTAACTGGTGAACCGCGGATCAAAAGGTCTGCGGTTTTTGTTTTAAGAGCTGACGAATTCAACGAAGACATGATGACGATGAATACCGACAAACCAAACAACTTAAAGCTCACGACAATCGAGTCTGTAAAGGCTCGCTGCGAGTCAAGCTCTAGTTACTGGTATTTTATTTTTTTTGCAGTCAGGGGCAGTCCCGGGCAGGTTTAAGCTGGCACGATGAGTGCAATCAAACAGTTACCTGATATCCCGGGAAAAGTATCCCGGGTTTCTTTTTAATGAGGATTTTGAAAGTGAGCGACATTAGCAACCAGGTCAAATTAGCCGCCAGAGCCGACAAACAGACCAGCGAAGTAACCATCGGTGAAACGCTCAAAGTCGGCGGCAAACCAATCGTTATCATCGGCGGACCATGCACCGTAGAAAATGCCGAACAAATGGAAACGGTCGCGAAGAAATTGAAAGGCTCAGTCAATGCAATCCGAGGCGGCGTATACAAACCACGTACCTCACCATACGCTTTCCAGGGTATGGGCGTTGATGGTCTCGAAATCTTGCAAGATATGAGCAACCGTCACGGAATGCCTACCGTCACTGAAGTTATGTCCGTTGAGCAATTGCCTGCTGTTTGCGAGAAAGCAGACATGCTTCAAATCGGCAGCCGCAACATGCAAAACTACGAATTGCTCAAAGCCTTAGGTGGCGTCAACAAGCCAGTTTTGCTCAAGCGCGGTTTGTCATCGACAATCGAAGAAATGCTTTTGGCAGCTGAATACATCATGGCTCACGGCAATCCAAATGTTGTCTTGTGCGAACGCGGCATCCGCAGCTTCGACACATTCACCCGCAACGTTCTGGACCTCGGTGCTGTAGTGGCACTCAAACAGTTGACCCACTTGCCTGTGATCGTTGACCCAAGTCACGCAGCCGGCAAGCGCGAATTGGTCGCTGATCTTGCCCGCGCAGCAGTTGCTTGCGGCGCTGACGGACTGATCATCGAATGTCACCCAGAACCAGAAAAATCAGTCAGCGATGCCAGACAAGCTCTGTCACTCGAAGACATGTGCGCTCTGGTCGAATCATTGAAGCCAATTGCAGCAGCAATCGGTCGCTCAATTGCAGGTGACAATTCACAGCACAAAAGACAAATCACAGTGGTACAAGGTATTCGTGGTCAACGCTCCAGCCGTTTGACTCTGCGCACCCCAGCCGCTCGTAAAACAGCTATTAACGGTCGGAGATAATATCAATGAAGGTCGAACTCGAAGATGATGTTTCGGATTGGCGAAAGCCAATAAATAAATTGGAAGAATCTAGAGCCAGAATCGATGAATTAGATGAGCTGATAGCAACGCTTTTGAATGAGCGGCTGCAGCTCTGCAAAGAAATTGGCGAAGCAAAAAAGCATCTGGGCAAACCGGTTTTGGATGACGAAAGAGAGAGAGAAGTTTTGGCACGGGTTGCGTCGGCTGCGACAGACCCAAGCATAGCCAAGCAAATGATTGATGTGTATAAAACTCTGCTTTCCGGAAGTCGTGGCTTACAAGAAAGTCTGAAACAACCAAGCGACGAAACGATTTCACTCAGCGAATCGCGCAACCCGACTCGTTATTTTCCGCAAGTTGCGATAGTTGGTTTGGGCGAAACAGGCGGATCGATCGCGCGATTGCTCAGAAAATGCGCACCAAAAACGCAAATTACGGCAGTCGACAGTGCGACAGTGTTGAAGCAAGCGCTTGTGGATGGATTGATTGACAATGCTGAAACCACTCCTGAACCTGCTATTCAGAAAGTCTCGCTGGTAATTCTGGCAGCACCGCCTGATCAAAATCTCGCATTGCTCGCTGAAATAGCGCCGCATCTGACAAGACGTCAGTTGGTTGTGGACATCACATCGACCAGACAAGTGATTTGTGATTCGGCAGAAACGCTAGAACTGAATGGTGCAGATTTCATTTCAGCATCACCAACGGTGGCAACCGATGTTGAAAATGGTGGTGGTAGCAGAGCCGGAATAAGATTCGGACTT
>JACMKL010000050.1 GCA_014380105.1 Candidatus Melainabacteria bacterium | reverse complement strand
AGCCATCGACAAAATTGCGCAGGAGCAGATCGACTCAAACATAGTTCCTGGAATTGCAATCTCAATCGTTTTTAAGGACAAACTGATTTTTGCAAAAGGCTATGGCGTTCGTGAAGTCGGCAAGAGCGAAAAAATTGATCCCGACACGGTGTTTCAACTCGCATCAATATCAAAACCCGTTGGCGCAACAGTGGTGGCACGCGCAGTAGGCGAAAAAATTGTTTCCTGGAACTCCAAAATTAGCGACCTCGACCCTGGTTTCGCCCTTTCTGAGCCATGGGTCACTGATAACTTAACTATTGGCGACTTATACTCGCATCGTAGTGGTCTGCCTAAACACGCTGGCGACATCCTTGAGGATATCGGGTATAGTCAGGCTGAGGTCTTGCACCGCCTGCGATACCAAAAACCTTCGTCCAGTATGCGTGCTGGATACGCATACACAAACTTCGGACTGACAGAAGCGGGCATCGCAACAGCAAAAGCTGCCAAAGCATCCTGGGAAAAGTTGAGCGCAGAGAAGCTCTACAAACCGCTCGGCATGAACTCAACAAGTTCAACCTATGCTGAATTCACCGGCCGCACAAACAAAGCCGTCGGACACATGCTTGAAGGCGGTAAGTGGGTCCACAAAATCCAACGCAATCCTGACGCTCAGTCGCCCGCCGGTGGCGTCAGCTCTTCAGTCAACGACATGTCTAAATGGATGCGCTTGCAGATTGCCAGGGGCAAGTTCGAGGGCGCTCAAATCGTCGACGAAAAAGCGATTCAGGAAATGCAGACACCACAAATGGTGTCCGGACTGAGCCCGCTCAATGGAATGCCGGAATTTTACGGTCTGGGCATCAATATCCTATATGACAAAAGCGGTCGCCTGGTTTTGGGTCACTCCGGTGCATTCGCACTCGGCGCGGGTACTAACGTAAAAATGGTTCCATCTGAAGAGCTGGGCATTTGCGTTCTTACAAACGGCGCCCCAGTCGGCGCGGCAGAAGGCATCGGAAATACCTTCATTGATCTCGCGCTCAACGGCAAAACATCACAAGATTGGCTCAAGCTTTTCCGACAAATATTTGCTGACCCAGCCACGCTCGGTGAAACCGTCAGCCACTATGACAGACAGCCTAAGTCTCAACTTCCCGCGCTGAAAAGCGACGCCTATGTCGGAACCTACGACAACGATCTATACGGCAAACTAATCGTCAAAGAATCAGGCGGCGGGCTGAGCATGACGTTTGGCGGCAATGTCACCATGCCTCTCAAACACTACAACCGCGACACGTTTACCTATGAAATGTTGACCGAGAATTTGTCCGGCGCTGGCGCGGTTATTTTCACCGTCGGACCAGACGGGAAGAGTACAAGTGTTTTGGTCGACAATTTCAATGGCGACGGACAGGGGTCATTCGGGAAACTTTTAGGAGCAGCGAATTAAATGTCTCGTGTAGCAGAAAAAGTAGCAGTCGTCACGGGTGCTAATCGCGGCATTGGTCTCGAAGTTGCGAAGTCTCTTGCCGCCGCCGGCTTCAAAACGGTGCTTACTTGTAGAGATGAGGCAAAGGGCAAAGAAGCTAAAGAGGCGCTTAAGTCGGAAGGCTTAGATGTCGATTTTCAGGCTCTTGATGTCACATCACAGAAAAGTGTGCGCGACCTTTCGTTGTATTTGAGAAAGCACTACGGACGCCTGGACGTGCTCGTCAACAACGCCGGTATTATGCTCGACAAATATGAAGATGGACAGCCAGTGATGAGCATTCTGGAGTGCGAGCTCGGCAATGTTCGCACCACCATGGAGACTAATGTCTATGGTGCACTTTCGTTGATTCAGGAATTACTTCCTCTTATGAAAGAAAATCGCTATGGAAGAGTAATCAATGTTTCTTCAGGGCTGGGACAAATTTCTGAAATGGGTGCAGGCTACACGGGCTATCGCCTTTCAAAAGCGGCTCTCAATGCTCTTACTTGCATGGTTGCCGATGAATTAGCTAACGAAAATATTCTTGTCAATGCTTGCTGCCCCGGTTGGGTCAGAACAGACATGGGCGGCAAAAACGCAGCTCGCAGTGTTGAAGAAGGTGCCGACACAATCATTTGGTTGGCGTCAGCAGCTGACGGCTCACCAACTGGGAAATTGTTTCGCGATCGCGAACAGCAACCCTGGTAAACGTGACTAAACTATTTCTTTAGGCGCTTTACAAATGCATCCCAGGCTTCTGGGTTGACGGCATTTTTCGGGCACTTATTTTCGAATGCCGAAATCAATCCTGAGATTGCCAGTTCGTCCATCGCGTCACGCGTTTCTTGAGAAGCGCTGCCGATGTGAGGTGTCATCACAACATTTTCCAGTTTCAATAATCCTGGCGAAACCTCTGGTTCTCTCTCAAAAACATCCAGACCGGCAGCGGCAATTCGATTTGTTGATAAAGCTTCGACAAGAGCTGCTTCGTCTATGACAGCACCACGGGAGGTATTAACCAGCACGCAATCAGACTTCATCTTAGCAAATTGAGCACTGCCGACCAGGTGACGCGTGGCAGGTGTCAGTGGACAGTGAATGCTGATGAAATCAGAGCGCTCGCACAATGAGTCAAGGTCCACTTTGTCAGCATCAAAACTCTCTTTAAGCTCAGACTCTTTACTTTGGTCGGAGCTTTTTTTTGTATATATGATTTTTAGACCGAATGCCTGGGCGCGTTTTGCAAACGCTTTACCGATCCGTCCCATTCCTATGATGCCGAGAGTTTTTCCATTCAACTCCTGACCAAGCATCAAGTCGCGTGACCAGCCTTGCCATTTTCCAGCTCGCACAAAGCGATCTGATTCGCCAATTCTTCTGGCTGCTGAAAGCAGTAGTCCGAAGGCAAGATCGGCTGTGGCATTGTCGAGAACTCCTGGCGTGTTTGTGATTAACACACCTCTGGAAGTTGCGTCGGCGACTTTGATGTTGTCATAACCGACAGCTACATTTGCGACTAATTTTAAGTCTGGGCATTTGTCTAAAAGTCGCGCATCTATCTTGTCACCAAGCAGGCATACTAAAGCGTTTTTGCCGTCGAGTCTTGCCACCACTTGCTCTTCTGAAAGTGCATCATCTGATTCGTATGTGTCGACTGTGGCAATTTGATTGAGTCGTTGTGCTGCCTTTTCTGACAATATTCCGGTCACTAATACATTCACGGCTTATGTTCCTGGTGTAGATGAAAACGCGTGGGATGATTCGAATGTATGTGACGATTGCATGTGTTCGGCGACAATACTTTGTAAGGTATCGAGTTCCACGCGAGCACGATTTTCGTCCCAGCCCAGGTAAGTTCTCACCAAATTGGCTACTTTAGGTCCGGCGTCGAGGCACTGCCCCTGGTGCACCATGCCCAGGCGCATTCGTCTGAACAAAATGTCTTCCAGTGACATTGCAGATTCGTTTAGAACGCAAAACGGAATTTCAGCCATGATGGGTGGGAAGTCAGGACAGACTCTCTCTGCCAATTGTGGGTCAGTTTCAACATAATTCAAAATCTCATCTGCGTCTTTACCGTAGCTGGCAATAAGATGGTCGAGCGTGGCAGGCTCAATGCTGAGCCTTCTGGCTCGGGCCGCAATTTGTGCAGTTGTTGCCAGAAATTCATTTTTATCGGTGAATCCGCCCAACATCATTTTTGAGGTTCGAGTCGGCTTTGCAGTTGCTGCCAGATCGGGATGTTGTGCCAGAACTTTTGACATGACTTCGTCAGCCATGATGCGATAGTTTGTCAGTTTGCCACCGATTAGTCCGACAATTTTTCCTGGTCCGACATAGATAAGATGCTCACGCGAAATATTACTGGTTGCTTTGCCGTCACCTTTGTCTGGTGGACCAACCAGAGGGCGAAGCCCCGCCCATGTCGCAATTACGTCTGCGCGACTGAGCTGTTTCTTCCCTGTATAACTATTCACAACTGAAATTAGATAATCTACTTCGTCCACGGTGGCGAGTGGATTGTTGTTGTCTCCTTCGTAAGATGTGTCTGTGGTCCCTATCATGACTGCCCGTTGCCATGGCACCACAAATACATATCGCCCATCTTTTGTAGGCAAGAATAAGGCGGTGTTGGTCTCAAAAGCCGATTGCGGAACCATGATGTGGATGCCTTTAGCGGGAGTACAGCGGTCTATCCAGCTCGGATCAATCATCTTCATCAGTTTGTCGGACCAAATTCCTGCTGCATTCACGAAAGCTTTGGCGCGTATTTCCATGTCGGCGCCTGTATATCTATCGTGACACTTAATTGCGACCAATCGGTCACCATCGCGAACGAAATCTCTTACTTCCAAATAGTTAATTGCCAGTGCGCCTTCCTGGCAGGCAGATTTTATTACTTCCATGACCATGCGAGCATCATCGGTAATGCAGTCGTGGAATTTCAGTCCTGTAGCAATTGCATTATAGGAAAGCGCTGGCGCGGACTCCATTACTTCTCTCTGGCTGAGCCTGGAGTGCTTGTGGTCTTTCATGACGTCTGAGGCCAGAAAATCATAGAGAGTAAGACCCAGTTGAGCTTTGAAGCCAAAAAACTTGCGATCTTTGAGGACTGGCAGGATAAAGGAAAAATCTCTAACCAAGTGTGGAGCCAGTTGTTCGAGCAGCGCCCGTTCGTGTAGAAGTTGCTTTGTTAAGCCAAAATGCAATTGCTCAAGGTAGCGTAAGCCGCCGTGGATAAGCTTTGTGGTTTTGCTGGACGTGCCGGAGGCGAAGTCGTGCTTTTCAATCAGAACGACCGAGAGTCCGCGAGAGGCGGCGTCTTGCGCAATTCCGGCGCCAACAATCCCACCTCCGATGACAGCCACGTCAAACTCCCGCATATTTACTGTTTCTACTGCTTGACTTCGGCGCTTCATTGTCCTTGCGGGTTTCCTTAAAATTTACTGCTTTGCACAGCTATTGTGACACGTTGGAATTTAGCAATGCTAAGCGAATCGCATATACATTGGGATATGTGCCTCCAGTGTCCTTATGCTCAAACGTTCACAGGAAGCCACTTTTGGGAATTTACTTTGATGCTGAAACCTTATTTTTTGCCCATATTGTCTGAAGCTGTGATAACTACAAGGTAATTTCAAGCGGTATAGCCTATCCTTCTAAATGCAAAACTGGGTTCATGCGCATTTGCTCCCCGGGCTTGGAGACTCAAATCCGTGCTTAACGGAAAATGTTGACGCTAAGAAAAAATGTTCAGCCAGTGAGATCACTTGAAGTGAAACTGCTGCGCCATTTGGAATTACGTGAAAAAACGATGAAAAAACTGACAACACTTGGATTGACCGCTCTTCTACTCAGCACTACCTGTGGTGCTTACGCTGACGATGCTCAGAAGCCCGTCGGACCTGCTAAAGAATTTGTGATACCGCCTCAACTTGGTGATATCAAAATCAAAACTGCAGAGCCGGGCAGACCAGCCGGGCTTGAGAATATGATGACGCCAGGAACAATTCAGCAAGTTCCGACTGCCATGCCAGAATTGCCACAGACTCCCGAATCGATGGAGAAAGTGCACAAACTGGAGAAAGAAGGCGAAAAACTTTTCGGTAGTAACATGGCCGATCAGGCTTTGATCAAGTGGCAAGAAGCCTATGGTCTGTGCCTTGAGATGAAGTATGCGGAAGGTCAAGGACGCCAATTGACCAATATGTGCCGCATCTTCCTCTCGCGCGGACAATACGTTAAAGCTAAATACATGGGCGAAAACGCCATCGAAATTCTTGGAGAAACAAGCAACAAGGCTGACCTTGGGAAGGCTCGCGTTGCACTCGCTCAGGCTTATTTTGGTTTAGACAACAGTGTTTGGGCTGGCAATCAGCTTGAACTGGCTTTGAAAAACTATCAGGAAGTGGGAAATACAAGCGCTACCGACTCAGCTCAATTAACTGCAATTTGCGCCGGCGTACTTCTTAGAATGGGCAAATTGAAAGAGTCATTGATGTTCTTGCAATCATGCGCAACTTATCTAGAGCAAGGCGGCGAGTACCACTCCAGCGTCGCGAAGCGTGTTGCATCTACATCAGTAATGCTCGGTCTGGGTCTATATACAGCTGCATTAGAAGAAGCCAACAGAGCGCTCGCCACCGCACGCAACAGCAAAAATCCTGCCAGCATGCCGGTAGCCTTGGCTTGTATCGCCAATTGTTATTACTGTCTTGGCGAATATGGCAATGCGCTGCGCAACTTTGAAGAATGCTTTAAAGAAACAGCTAAGCTGCCAGAAAAGATGCCAATGCCTGACTTGTCCCGCGCCAACCTTGAATTAGGGTATGCGCATTCATTAATAGGTTGTGGCTATTACGAGCAAGCGCGCTCGCCGCTTGCAAAAGCAACCGAACTATTTAAGAAAGAATCCAGTGCAATCGGTCAAGCGCAAGCGTCCAATGCATTAGGTGTAGTCGAAGAATCTTTTGGCAATCACGAAAAGGCGATGGTTCATTTCCAGCAAGCTTTGGATTTGCATTCTGTCGCTAATCAGAAGAGCGAAAAATTACAGATAGCAATTACGCAGAATTTGGCTGCAGCTGAATCTCGCGCAGGAAAAAATACTGAAGCTAAATTGCACCTCGCTTCAATAATGGCTGCCTTCACTCGCGCTAAAAATCCGATGGAAGACCAGTTGCTTGAATGCCGCACCATGTT
>JACMKL010000421.1 GCA_014380105.1 Candidatus Melainabacteria bacterium | reverse complement strand
CTTTGAATTAGAAGTCCAGCCACCGTGAGTACATAGAAGAGTAGGGCTGCAAATATTACGTACTCAAGAAGCTGACTATATGTGCCAGACATACACAATAGGCAAGCCCAGGCACCCTGCAGAATTAAACCAAAAACAGGCACGTGCGATTTCGGATGCAGCTCGCCTGCAGCTTTAAAAAATAATCCGTCGCGTGCCATTGCGTAATATGCGCGCGGTCCTGCCAGGATAAGTCCGTTGAGGGCTCCGAATGTAGAGATCATGATTGCGCACGCCATGATGACCTCTCCAGGGGCTCCAAAAATGATTTGAGCCGCGGCTGTGCCAACACGATCTTCAGAAGCAAACTGAATGCCTCGTTCGATTACGGTGGCACCATCAACTTTTCCTTTTAAGGGCAAAAGCAGCATATAGACAACATTGGTCAATATATAGAGCAAAGAGACTAAGGCTGTGCCGAGCATCAAACTGCGCGGCAATGTCTTGGTAGGGTCTTTTACCTCTTCACCTGCGAAAGTGACATTGTTCCAGGCGTCGCTTGAGAATAACGGTCCGACCATGGCAAGAGAGAGCACACCCAGTAGTTTTAGTCCGTCCAGGGCGTTTCCACCCAAATCAATCGGACTGAAAAAATCCTTGAAATTCACCTCGGCACCGTGAAATTTGCCGACACTGGCAAATCCAAGAATGATCAGAATCGCAAGTGCCACTACCTTTGTAGATGTGAATACCGTCTGGATCAGTTTGGCTGTATGGATTCCTCTACAGTTGATTGCGGTCAAGAGCATTACAACCAGGATTGCCACCAATTGTAGTGCCGTAAATTTCCAGTCGCCGACAGTAAAAAAAACTGTCTTGATCGAAATTTCAGGCACCAAGACGCCGAGAAATTTTGCAAAAGCCACTCCGACAGCGGCAATTGTGCCGCCTTGAATGACCATGAAGAGAGTCCATCCATAAAGAAAGGCAGCCAGTTTTCCGTAAGACTCACGCAGAAATACATACTGACCACCCGCTTCCGGATGCATAGCAGATAGCTCGGAGTAGCACACTGCACCTACAAAAGTAAGAACACCTGCCAGAAGCCAGGCGAGCAATACCCATCCTGGCGAGCCTAATTGTCGCGCTGCCTCGGCGGAAACAATAAAAATCCCGGAGCCTATCATTGATCCGACAACCACTGCTGTCGAATCGAGTAATCCCATCGCGCGAGTAAATTGAACTTTGGATCCACTGGGCTGATCAGACATTGGAGACATATCTTTCGGGATCCTCAGGGAAAAAATATTGCGATTATCTAAATACTCTTATCTTTGGCGAATACAGGATGGGGCTGGAGATAACCAATTCATTACTCTAATGTCATCGAATAAATCGACTGATGTATATGCACCCGGTATCTCAAGCGGCTTGACGTGCGGGTTTCCAGCTCATACGATTTGTAACGTGAATCAAATTTGAACCGATTCGCCGACTATAACAAGATCCCGGACCCGGTGTGAAATCGCATGTCTAAAATAGCTATCATCAGTCAACCGGACCAAGGCGTACTTATAGATGTTGGCGGTTGCGCTTCCATGCAAGAAGCGGTAAGCCATCTTTCTTCTACGCTGCAGGTATCCAGTCAATTCTGGAAGGGCGTGAATGTCGCGCTCAACCTCGGTGACTTGGAACTAAACTCAACGCAAGTGGCGCATATCCTTGCCCTTGCCAAAGGCGTTGGCGTTTATCCATATCAAGTTTTTGCTCAAAGAGCGATAACTCGGGAAGCACTTTCCGAGCACAGCGTCAATCTCGGAGTCGGCAAACCAATGACACTGCCGGCAATGACGATCAAAGTTCCGGAGAATATTGAAATTCCAACGGAAGACTGGGAAGAGTCAGAATCGGGTTTCGAAGATCAAGATGTTTCGATCTTCTATGAAAGCAGCGAGAACATTTTCATCGATGAAGAAGTTCCTGCTGACGATCTTAACTTTGCACCACCAGGAGTGCTCGCTGATCAAACAGCAAGTACGACTGAAGGTGCAGAGAATTCCGCACCATCCATAACACAGGCATCCAATGCATTGGGTGCAGCAACAGCGCCAGCGGCTGCTCCCGCTAAAGCAACTAACACTGTTGTGCCGGCTTCCAACATCATGTACTTGAGACAAACATTGCGCTCGGGACAATGCGTCAGCCATAAGGGTCACTTGATAGTGATAGGCGACGTTAATCCAGGAGCCGAGGTGATGGCTGAAGGAGACATTACTGTGTGGGGTTCCCTTAGAGGAATTGCGCACGCAGGTGTTGGTGGCAACAATGATTGTGAAATCAGAGCATTGAGACTTCAGCCTATTCAAATACGCATAGGCGACGCGTTTGCGAGATCACCTGATCGTAGCAATCTCGTCAGTTATACCGCCGCCATTGGTCCGGAAACGGCACGAGTGGTCGATGGAAAAATAAAGGTATTTCGTTTCAGCCCTGGATAGAAAGTCTGTGGGAATCCAAACTGAGTAACTGAGTAAAAGAGCAACGGGTAAACAGAATGAGTGGTCGAGTAATAGTAATCACGTCAGGAAAAGGCGGCGTCGGTAAAACAACCGCGTCGGCAAACATAGGCGTCGCTCTCGCGAATACAGGCGCGAGTGTGTGTCTAGTAGATATGGATATCGGACTGCGTAACCTCGACATTCTTATGGGTCTCGAGAACCGCGTCGTTTACAACCTGGTCGACGTTGTCGAAGAGCGTTGCAAACTCAGACAAGCTCTCGTTAAAGACAAAAGAATGCCAAATTTGAGCTTGCTTCCTGCAGCTCAGACCAGAGATAAAACAGCAGTAAATTCAGACCAGATGAAAAAACTCTGTCTAGAATTGAAAGCGATCTTTGACTTTGTCTTGATCGATAGCCCAGCCGGTATCGAAAGCGGTTTTCAAAATGCCGTCGCCGGTGCTGAAGAAGCGATCGTTATCACGACACCAGAAATGTCAGCTGTACGCGATGCAGATCGCATCATCGGACTTCTGGAAGCGCGCAAAGACGAGATCACGCAATATCGCTTGGTTCTCAACCGTATCCGCCCCAAAATGGTCGCCAACAGCGACATGATGGGTGTCGAAGATGTACTCGAAATCCTCTCCATCCAACTCTTGGGTGCAGTACCGGAAGACGAAGACATCATCATCTCAACCAACAAGGGTGAGCCGGTTTCCGGAACAGATAACACCAAGTCCGGTCTTGCATTCCGCAACATCGCTCGTCGATTGCGCGGTGAAGAAGTTCCATTCATGGACATGAACGCGAAGAATGACACCTGGGTAACCAGGATCGCCAACTTCTTCAATCCCGTTCGCGTCTAATTCTCGGAGGAACTTAATTGTGCAAGTTTTCAACTGGTTATTCCGAGTTCCAACGGGAACCGCAGCCGTTACGGCGAAAGACCGCATGCGCAGTATGCTCGTCGCCGATCGCCTCGAACTGCCTGCGGGTCGTTTGGAAGTACTCGAAGAGGAATTGACTGCGGTGGTGGCTCGATATTTCGATCTCGAACCTGAAACCACTCGCTTTGATATCCAACAAATTGATCGTAAGGCGGCTCTCACAGCCAATTTCCGGCTGGTTAGATCTAAATGCTAAATGCGACTTCTTTCTGCACTTGCTGCAGCTGGATGTCAAGCAAAGCAATCGCCAGTTAGCTGGCAGCGGAGATAAATTGCGAGTCAGAGAGACCAACGTTTCTCTGACTCTTGTTTTGTAAGGCGGTTATTTTTGAGAAGGGCTGCCATAATTGGCAGTGTCGAGAGTGCGGGGAATATTTGGTGAATTCGCTTTCCAGGCCGCTACCTATCAATGTCTTCTTGCGGCAAGTTTTTAGCTTTGCCACAGGCATCGACTGGTGGATTCTCGCCTCGACTGCGTTTTTGATTTTCGTCGGACTGAATACTTTGCGTTTTTCGGCGCAAACTTACGGCTACTTCACTAAGCAAATGGAATTCATGTGGGTGGGCGTCGCCTTCATGCTCCTCTTGAGTCGCGTGCCCTACCAGCTTTTCGTCAATCGCTGGACTGTACCCATCATGTACATCGTCAATTTGGTTTTGCTTGTCGCCGTCATGCTGAAAGGGCACACCGCCCAGGGTGCCCAGCGTTGGTTAGCGCTTGGACCAGTTACCTTGCAGCCTTCCGAAATCGCAAAGCTTGTGGTCATTTTCACACTGTCCGCCTGGCTCGCGTCACGCCCAATACGTTCGTTCTTCGACATTTTCAAAGTGCTGGCAATTATTTTGCCGCCTGCAATTTTAGTATTTAAGCAGCCCGACCTTGGCACGTCGCTCACATTTGGTGCAGTCTTTTTCGGCATGACATTCTGGGCTGGAGCGACATTATTTGACGTGCTCGCACTACTTTCGCCTCTGATTAGTTTGATTCTAAACTCAGTCAATATCGAGTGGTGGCACTATTTCATGGGCACGCTCGGAGTTTTACTGCTGCTTTTCTGGCGGCGCGCCAATTGGAATTTCTGGATTCGTCTTTTGATGGTGATAGTAATTGTTGGCGGCAATTATGCAGCCGGTGAAGCGCGCCCTCACCTCTGGGGTCTACTTAAGGAATATCAGCAAAAACGCCTGACCAGTTTCGTCAATCCATATGATGATCCGCGCGGCTCCGGGTATCACATTCTGCAGAGTCTGATTGCAATCGGCTCAGGCGGACCGGATGGGGCAGGATTAGGCAAAGGCAATCAAAGTCAGGGCGCATTCATTCCGGAGCGCCATACCGACTTCATTTTTGCAGTCGTCGGCGAGGAGTGGGGATTCAAAATTGCCTGCCTGGTCGTTTTAGCCTACGGGACTATTTGTATGCGCGCACTGATGATCGCCCACCAGAGTCGAGGTGAGCCTGCCGGCAGTCTCATGGCTCTCGGCTTGATGTGCATGTTCTTGTTTCACGTCTTCCTAAATATAGGTATGGTGATCGGAATTATGCCGGTCGCTGGCGTCCCCCTTCCCTTCCTTAGCTATGGGGGGACGGCTCTTCTCGTTGACCTATCTTCGATAGGAATTCTCCTCTCGGTCAAACGCGGAGCTGCCATCGACAAGACTGAAGAAGACAGCCTGGCTATTCGCTAGCTAAATTGATTTCGAAAATTAACCGCCCGCACGGTCTTAAAACAGTCGCAGAACTGTTTGTATTTGCCTGCCTGCGGAAACACGCCGGAATAGAATGAGTCTGTAGGCTAAAGGGTGGAACGGAAACGTATCGACCGCTAGTTCTGCGCAGCTATTTACGGTGTCAAAATAAAAATGAATCTCAATCGTTGGGTCATCTATCAGAAAGAACGCTTTCCACTGGCACATTATGGTGCCATCGTTGCGGCATTTGCTTATTCTGGTCTCTGCGTATCGCGCATGATGCGTGGAGAGAGTGGATTACCAGATTTTCAAGCTTTCATTGCAGCCTATCTATCGGCGCTTATTCTGTTTTTTCAATTACGCGTCGCCGACGAATTCAAAGATCATGATGAAGACTTGAAGTATCAACCGACAAGACCGGTTCCACGCGGACTGATCAAACTTCCAGAATTAGCAGCGGTCGGATTGATTGGCGCAATAGTGCAAATTGCACTTTCTGTTTCTTATCATCAGTCACTAATATTTCCTCTCGCTCTCACTTGGCTCTATTTCGCTTTGATGAGTGTGGAATTTTTTGTAGGCGATTGGCTGAGGGCGCACCCTTTCACATATTTGTGGTCGCATATGCTAATTCTTCTATTTGTCGATTTATTCATCACGGCTTTCGACTGGATGAAATCTTCAACGATGCCACCACATGGACTGTGGTTGTTTTTAGCAGTCAGTTTTTTAAACGGAGTAATAATTGAGGTTGGTCGAAAAATAAAATCTCCAGCTGAAGAAAAAGTGGGAGTGGCCACTTACACATCATCGTGGGGTCAAACCACCGCAATTGCAGTTTGGTTGATGGCGATTATTTCTTCCGGCTTCTTCGCAGTAACAACAGCTGTCCAACTAGGTTTTGGCATGCCAGTCATGGTGATGGCCGCCTCGCTCGGACTGGTGGCATTCACTCTAGCTCTCAAGTTTATTAAAAGTCCAAAAACAGGAAAACACTTCGAAAGTTTTTCAGGCGCCTGGACGCTCGCAACATATTTAGCGCTTGGCACAATTCCACTCTTAATCAAAACGATTTAAATCTCACTGGAATTTCAAGGTAATCATTATGAAGTACATAGTCACTAGACTCTCAGAACATAGAAGCGAAACTGTCGGCAATAAGGCAAGCAATCTTGCCCGTCTTAAATCTAATGGATTTCATGTGCCTGACTGGTTTTGCATCCTTCCGGAAGCATTTGAAAATAAAACCGACGATGTCCAGATTCGTAAGGAGATAGCAATCGGCTGTTTGAAAACTTTCTCAAATGCAGAACCACTGGCGGTGCGCTCGTCTGCATTCGATGAAGACGGAAATTCAACTTCATTTGCCGGACAGCTTGATACATTTTTAAATGTCGGAGCAGACGATCTGCTTATTAGCGCACAAAAGGTTTTCAATTCAGCTAACAGTGACCGATTGACTCAATATAGAAAGAGTATGGGCTTGAGTGAAACGTCAGGTCGGGCGGCAGTTATAGTGCAGCGCATGGTTGAGGCGAAATTTGCCGGTATTGCCTTTAGCTCTGATCCTTTGACCGGAGAAAATAGAGTCGTGATAAGTGCGACTAATGGACTTGCAGACACCTTAGTCTCAGGAGAAATTGATGGTTCGCTTTTTTATGTGAGTCAGGCCAATGAGATAACGGTGCAAACAGCCAGTGCGGCTGAAACTACCAACGTTGCCGCTACAGCTGACAAAAACTGCCCTTCCACATTAGCCCTCGAAGATTATTTAATTGAGATTGCTGACATGGTTAGAGACGTAGAAAAGGTTTTTTGTGGACCCCAAGACATTGAGTGGGCGCACGATGGCGAAAAGCTCTATGTGTTACAGGCAAGACCAATTACGACAAGTTTTGCGGTGAGCACAGAGACTGCGGGCGCTGGCACGCAATTAAACGCACTAAAAATTTGGGACAACAGCAACATTGCCGAAAGCTATCAGGGAGTTACCACTCCTCTCACTTTCAGCTTTGCGCGCAAAGCATATGAACATGTCTACATCCATTTTTGCACAATCATGGGTGTTTCTCAAAAGACAATAACCGCCAATCGTCAGATGTTCCCCTCCATGCTCGGCTTCATACGCGGGCGAATCTACTATAACTTAATCAACTGGTATCGACTGTTGGCCTTGCTTCCAGGATTTCAGATCAACCGTTCGTTCATGGAAAAAATGATGGGCGTCAAAGAAGAACTGCCAGCGGAATTAATAGAATCAGTCAAAGCCGAAAATCAAAACTCAAAACTCGCTTCTTCAATTTCGCTTGTAAGCAGTTCGGCAATGATGGTGTTTCGATTTTTCAATATAAACAGAGACGTAATCAAATTTCGCAATCACTTCGACAAAACTTTCAATGAAGTGCCTGCAGATCTTTCGGCGCTGAGTACAGAACAACTGGTAAAGCTTTACAGAAATCTGGAAGAGAAATTGCTCTACCGCTGGGATGCACCAATCGTCAACGATTTCTTTGCCATGATCTTTTCCGGATTGATGGGCGGACTCTGTCAGAAATGGCTCACAATGGGTGCCTTTGCGCAAAACGAATTTCTGGTCAGCACAGGTGGAATTATCAGCGCGGAACCGGCTGCCAGAATCAAAAAACTGGCTCAAGTGGCGGCTAAAGATGTCGAATTACTTCATTGCCTCACTGAAGGATCTCAGAGTGAAATGACCGCCTGCATTGAGCGAAACAGTGAATTTGCAAATTTGCTCAAATCTTATTTGGACAAGTTCGGCGACCGTTGCTTCAACGAACTAAAACTAGAAAGCCCAACCTTGCTCGACAATCCGTTGCCACTGCTGCGCAATATTGGCAGCATCGCCAATCAAATGTCGCAAGTAAAACCGGCGCCAAAATGCACCAATAGCATACTTGAACTACAAGAATCGCAAAAATCGCAAATTATAGTCGAAACGACAGGCGCTCAAGCACAGGTTAATGCATTGCCTTTCGCCAAAAGAATTCTTCTAAACTTCGTGATTAAAAATGCGACAGAGAGAATTCGTTGTAGAGAAAATTTACGCTTTGAGCGAACACGTCTTTTTGGTCTTGTGCGCAGATTGTTTATTGAACTTGGCAGTCGCTTTGAGAGAGATCAGATCATCAACGAACGCAACGACATTTTCTTTCTGGAAGTCGAAGAAATTTTTAGCTTCGTGGAATGCACTGGCACAACTCGAAATCTCAAAAAATTGATCGAAGGAAGAAAGCAAGAGAATAGCGAATACACCTCTGAACTCGCACCACCAAATCGTATTGAAACAACAGAATTGGTGGCCACACTCGACCCCAAAAAACTTGCTGACGCCTACAACCAGGCAACCTTGCCACTTGAAGTTTCGGGCACGGCAGTAAGCACTCTATCAGGTTTAGGTTGCTGCCCAGGCATCGTCCGAGGTCGGGTGCGAGTAGTCCGAGATCCAAGCAGCGCAGAGCCTCTCAACGATGAGATCTTGATTGCAGAAAGAACCGATCCTGGCTGGATTGTTCTCTTCACACAAGCGCGAGGAATCATCGTCGAATACGGAAGTCTTCTGTCTCACACCGCAATTGTTTCCCGCGAATTGGCCATACCGTCGATCGTCTCGGCAACGGGCGTCATGAGCTGGTTGAAAGATGGAGATTTAATCGAATTTGACGGCGCCAAAGGGCTAATTACTCGCCTCGCCGAGTCAAATGCTGAGAGCCAAAAAACTTCCACAGAATCAGGATCAAATATAGGCGAATTTTCGGAACATGATCCTGCAGCTAACGTCCTCAGGCTCATTGATTCAACAGGTCTCCTTCAGGAGGCAAGTTAGGGGGGTGAATACGATGACAAAACTCTACTCTTCTATGGCTACAACCAGGAGACCTGTCACACACGGATGTGAGATAGAGACACGCGCAGATTTCTCGCGCATTCGCTACGCACAATGCTGGGAAGATGCTGACGTACTCTTGAAAGCGTTGGACATCAAACCTGGTGACGTTTGTCTCTCGGTGGCTTCTGCTGGCGACAACACTCTGTCGCTTCTCAGTGCACATCCTGCCAAAGTAATTGCAGTTGATCTGAATGCACAACAAATTGCCTGTCTGGAATTGAAAGCAAATGCGTTTAAAATTTTCACCTACGAAGAAGTACTTCGCTTCCTCGGTATGACTGAAGGCGAACGCGCCACGCTCTACATTCGTCTGCGCCCGCACCTATCCTTATCTACTCGAACATTCTTCGATAAACATCGCGTTGAGGTAATGAGAGGGATTGGGCACGCCGGAAAATTCGAGCGCTATTTTGAAATTTTCAGAAACTCGGCATTGCCTTTCGTCCATAGTCCATCAACAATTGAAGAATTGCTCAAGAGTAAATCAGAAGATGAGCGCAAAAAATTCTTCGATGAGAAGTGGAACACGCCAAAGTGGAGAACTCTTTTCCGGATGTTCTTTTCGAAAAAACTAATGGGACTACTCGGACGCGATCCGTCATTCTTTCGCTACGTCGACGTGGATGTCGCTGAGGCAATTTTGGCTCGAACTGAGCATGCCATCACAACGCTTGATCCCTCTACAAATCCGTATCTTCAATGGATCCTGAAAGGGAAATTCGAAACTGCTCTGCCTCACTATTTGCGCAGAGAAAATTTCGAAGCAATCAAGAAAAACATTCATCGACTGGAGTTGCGAGTGGGCACCATTGAATCGGTACTCGAAGAAGTTAGCGTTGATTCTATCGACAAATTCAACCTCAGCGATATTTTTGAATATATGTCGGTCGAAAGCTACCAACAAATGCTTGTCTCTCTAATGAGAGCGGGCAAAAGTGGCGGGCGTCTGGTCTACTGGAATATGCTTGCGCCCAGAAGCCGACCTGAAAGAATGGCTCCAGTGCTGAAGCCGCTCACTACTTTAGCCACTCAATTGCATAGGGAAGATAAAGCATTCTTCTACAGCAAATTAGTGGTTGAGGAGATCATGTGCTAACAGGCATCTCTCATTATCCGTTCATCGGAAT
>JACMKL010000420.1 GCA_014380105.1 Candidatus Melainabacteria bacterium | reverse complement strand
GAGGAGCTAACACTGCTCATCAAATCACTAATTGGCATAATTCCATGGCTACCAAATAGTCCGCAAATCTGCATATGTAGAGAAACGAAAGCGATCAAAAAAGTCAGCGCAATGCCGCGCACGTATAAAAAACGGCTGATGTAGTAGGTTTTGGAATTATCCATTTTCTTAAAACGCTTAATTCAGTGGTTCCCAGCTGTTAAGTAATAATTGAAAAATTCAGATATTGATACAAAGGGCGATTCTGACGGCAAGTTTATTAGAGGAGCAAATTGGCGCGGCCCAACCTTTCAGGTGTTTTAAGCCTTCAACCCTAATTCTTCTCCAAAACGAGTGGGTTTCATAGACTGGCACTTTTCAAGATAGTCTGGTAAAAACCTAATAGTCCGCCCGTTTCGAGGTTCATTAGCCATTATGGTCAATCATTCGATTAAGTCCGTATCAGCTTCTAATTCCAGTCACATAGTGACTGCGGCGC
This sequence comes from Candidatus Melainabacteria bacterium, assembly GCA_014380105.1. Taxonomy (GTDB): domain Bacteria; phylum Cyanobacteriota; class Vampirovibrionia; order Obscuribacterales; family Obscuribacteraceae; genus QKMZ01. Next base: position 3,489 of record JACMKL010000420.1, on the reverse strand, counting down.
TGAGTCTTATTCTTTTGAGCGGCTTTACTGGGACGACTCAAACGGCTGGAGCCAAAGCGATAGCCCAAAACACTGTAGTTAAGCAAGACGTGCCAAAGAAAAGTAGCGAATACGGCGAGATGCAGAATGGCAAAGATTTTGTCGCCACAATGACCAAAGCAGCTCAAAGTGCTAACGATTACACCTTTAAGTGCATCATCAGCACTTACAGAGACGGCAAAGTAATTAAGGAAGGCGGGCAGTTCTACTTCAAGAAGCCCAACATGATGAAAATGGAAGTCACTAACGGCGCCAAAAAAGGTGCAGTCGCTGTACTCGGCACAGACGGCAAAGTGAGAGGGCATCTCGGTGGCATGCTCAGCATCTTCTCCGGAACAATCGGTAAAGACTCAAACATGTTGCGGTCTGCAAATGGCTTCTCCATGATGGATTCCGACTACGAAACCCTTCTTCGTGACTTGAACAAACAGTTGGCGGAAGGCTCAACCTGCATCGTCACGCTCACACCTGTGGCAATTGCTAGCGCCGGCGGGACAAAACAGCACGTCATTGAAGTCTACAAAAATATTGACTCGGACAAAGACAAAGAGCTCACTCAGCGCATTTTTGTAGACGTAAAGAGCAATCTTCCTGAACAATGGAATCTATATAAGACTGAAAAGTTGTTCTCTTCCACAGATTGGAAAGAAGTCAAAGTAAATATCGGTCTAACCGAAGATGACTTCAGCCTGAAACCTAAGAAAAACGACAAAGGCTAACCGCTCACAAGCGTTTATTCAGTTAAGTCTTCCAGCGCAAAGTCTTTTCTTTGACTGGATTTCTGAATGGGCGCCCCTCTTCGGTAGCTGCATTCCACTCACGCTTAGCTTGGAAATACCAACTTCCCGGCAATCCAGAGTCTTTGACGATCATGGAAAGTTTGGGATTAAACTTCAACCCAACCTGCTGTTTTTCAGCGATAGCCAAATCTTGTCCGAGAAATTCCTTTGCACCAAAATCCACTAGTGGCTTAAGGAGCCAGTTTAGGATGGGAATAGTCCAGTAGGATGTGTGATTGAGTTCAGAATGAGTTTCATCGATCGGTGTGACCGTCGTGATACTGGCTGCAATTGTGCGACCAAAGAGAGTTATGTATTCAGTTCGGCAACTCGGCATTCGGAAAGCAATTTCCGTTTCCATATAGTCGCCCAACAACTTGAAAATCAATGAGCCCTTCGATGGACTGTGTTTAACGATCGTCCAGCCAGTTCCCGCCGGAACGTACTTTTTGATCTTTTCCTTCAATGACTTGCTGTTTCTCCACCACCAGGACTTATGTACATATGGAACATGAGCCGGGTCAATGAGCGCGACGACAGCGTAATCCATGTGTGTAGGAACAAGTGCCTTGGTGACGGTTTGACCGTAAGAGAGACCTTCCAATCCATGCGCGCGGGGTATTTCAGGCAAATCACTTCTGACTTCGCCGTAATAAATCCAGATATTTCCATCTAACTCAGCGCACGGGTAAGAACGCGTCTTGATCTTGCAAACATTGATTTTCTGGTCGTCGCACAATGATGGGATATCGGTGCAAACACCCTTATCGTCGAACTTCCAGCCATGAAATGCGCACGAAACCTGCTCCCCGTCAAATTCGCCAAAGCTAAGTGGAACACCCTGGTGCGGGCAAATATCGCGCATGGCAAAAATGGCGCCGTTTGATTTTCGACCAATCAAAATCAGATCGCCTAATAAATGTAGAGAAACAGTCTTGCCCACTTTGACGTGGTCTGAAGGCAGAGCGTAATACCAGATGTTGTTGACCCAAGTCGCACCAACTAAGGCTGGGTGTTCAATCCTGGTTGTGACATCAGCAATTTGCTGATTCAGGCTATCGGAAGCACTGGTCGCAACACTTTCTATCTCAGTGATGGTCGACTGTTTTGAACCGGTAGGAGCAGATGAAGTTGGTATCACTGGTGGTTCCAAATTTGAGAGTATCTAGCGCCGTTGAACCTGACATGGAAAACTGGCCGAATGAAGGGCCCACTTTAGTGCTCAAGAGGATGCAAGTCAATAGTAATAGTTGAGCATATATGCGGGTTTGAAGGGATTCCAAGGGTGCAAGATTGACCTGGCTAGACCTAACGCATAAGTGATCGCTAGCATTAACATATAGCAATCTGACCTGCCCTAAATCGGTAAAAAGTATAAAGAAGCCTCACACAGTGCCGCACTAGAGGCTTTCGACGCCTGAAGTAATAATCTCTCAGGAATGTATTTGTAACAGTCAGCAAACACTTGCTTAGTTGTATAGTTTTTGCCTGTACGGCAAGCTCCATTTTGCCAGGTATCCAAAATGACAAACGATCAAGACACAAAAAAGAGCACTCCTCACAGTGGAGTCGACTTTGGTGAAGGCGCTTCTGCGATGCATATCAAAGGGCTAATTCGAAATCTTGAGGCGGAAATTTCCGTGCATGACACAAAATTTGCCGAAAATGCTTTGCATAATGATTGCCAGAAACGCTTTGACACGGTACTGACGCAATTGCATGTAGAACTCGCCAAACTGTTGCAAGAAACCGCTTAATTACAGTTCTTATTGAGTTACCGGCTGACGCTCTTTCGCTTCTCGCGCTAATTTTTCGTATTCTTCAAACGTTGTAGTTTCAAGCGGACCACTGTTCTGCTGTTTGAAACAGGTCTGACAGGCGGAACAGCGATGGAAAGTGAAGTAGATCTTCTCGTCCTCTTCATTCTCTTCATAAGACCGCAGAGTGTCTAGATTGTTCAATTTGCGCTTCTTACAGGACGGACATTTTGCCTTCATTAGAGCAGGCAAGAATGGCGTAATTAAAATAGACGCAAAAACAATGACCCAGTGCCAATCTTTCATATTCATAGCCTCAGAACGCGCTGGCAGAATACTACGAAGACGAGCCGTTTTCAAGCAATGCGCGCATCTAAAGGCGCATCTCAGGTGACATCACCAGTAGTGACTGCCATTGCGCAGAAACATCGAAAGAATGATGGATCAGGCGACCAGTGGATAGAAGAGGCGCCAGGACATCACCCAACGAACGCACTCAATAATGCTGGAGCGAATGCCGCGCGGCTTTTGCATGCGTCTTAATCTGGAAGTTGGACGACGCGAGCGTGGGGACACCTCGCGCTCAATGACGGCTGGTGGTCTTATGTCTTTCCCTTCGAGACGGTCCAGGTAAAATCTTGTCGGACTGTCGCAGCTCTTTAGCCAGGCTGTTCCTAAATCTGCGCCCAAGCTGGATTTCTGAGGCATATGAGCCTTCGAAGCCGCAAACGAACCTTTGGTTTTAGCTTCATCTCCAGCCATACTCAGACCTCCCCAGGGTAACGATAGTATGGGGCTTTCGGGCGAATTAGTCGCGACGGGTAACCTATAAAGTTGTTATGGCTGACCTATACATCCTTAAAATTAATATATGTAGCAGCCCGAGCCAGCATTTTTCGCCCCCACGACCGTTC
>JACMKL010000419.1 GCA_014380105.1 Candidatus Melainabacteria bacterium | reverse complement strand
GCCAAACAACTTGCGCAGTTAATGTTTGGTCAGCACGCAATTCATTTGAAGCATTTGGATAGAGAGTTTTTATAAGAACAGTTTGACTGGCTGGATCGACAGTGGGCGCGACAAATATGACGCGGCTGTCACCGTAATGTCTGCCGTCTGTGGCAAGGAGAGAAACATTCATATTGGGCTTTATGTCGCCTGCCTTTTCAGCAGGAATTGATACATACACTTCAAGTGGATGATTCTCAGTGAGCGTTGTCAGCGAGGTAGCAGAGGTGACATGGTCACCGACTTTCACCGGGATGTCGCCGATGACGCCTGTGAATGGTGCAGTAATTTCGTAGTATTTGAGATTTTCTTTTTGCGCCTGCAAATTCGCAACTGCTTGTTTGTGATTGCGTTCGTATTTCTGTATGACCATTCGCTGCGCTTGTATCTGCTCTGTAGCAGCATCTCTATCAGCTTGAGCAGCGGTGTAACTGTTCTTCCATGAATCTAATTCAGACTGCGAAACAGCACCATCATTTTGAAGAGTGATATAGCGAGCATGTTGTGCCTTAGTATAGTCAACATTAGCTTGCTTACTTTTTGCAGTATTTTGCAAAGATGCAAGAGTAGCATGAGCACTTGCCAAGTCAGACTGCACTGAGTCGGCAGCGGCTTCTCCGGCGTTAGCCTGTGCTGATTGCATACGCGAATCGATCCGCATAATTTTCTGCCCAACGCTCACTACCTGACCGGATGTGACTGGTATGAGAGTAATGTGTCCATCAACATTTGGTGAGATCGTAACTGACTTTCTGGACTTAACGGTGCCGAGATAATCTGATTTTTCTTTGAAAGGGGCGGTAATCACAGGCGAAATTTGCACAACTGCTGGCGGCATACCGGTAGGTTTTGGTGCCTCGTTGCACGCAGAAAGTGTCGCTGACAGCAAACAAAAAATGCCGAAGAAGAAACCTTGTGACTTATGAAACATTGAGACGCCTGTTTGAGAGTTGCCAAAAGCCCGAAATAGCGGCTCAAAGCCACTTACATACGAAACCTTACCGAAGTATGATTCCATACTGTGTTATGCTCTGTCAAATGAATACAACGCAACCCAGCCGTAATGATAGAAAGCGCGAATTGCGTCGCCAGAGCCTGGTTGATGCTGCGACCCATCTATTTGCGACCCACGGGTACGCTGGGACGACCATTGACGATATCGTTGCTGAAGCAGACGTCGCGAAAGTGACTTTCTATTATTATTTTAAGTCGAAAGAAGAAGTTGCCTTCGAGATTAAGCGAAAAGGCGCAGAAGAAGCGCTAGCCTACATTGAGACACTCCGCACAAAAGACCTTTCGGCAGAAAAAATGATCGAAGCATTTATTCACGATGTTGCAGAATGGACAGAAAAGAACTGGCGGTTACTGGACGTGTTTTGTGCACAACGATTCAGTCCACTTTTAGAGCGCGAAACGACTACGGAATGTAAGCCTGAGCCCATAACCATTTGCGTTGACGTAATCATTGAACATGGGCAAAAATCCGGTTCATTCCGAACAAATATCGACCGCTGCCGAGTCGCCCACTTGATCGATCTCGCCATTCTTTGTGAACAATATCACTGGGTGCGCTCGGGAAGACCTGATGGTGAGCTGATCATAAATTTGAAGAAGTGTTTTGATTTTGCGCTCAATGGAATTATGCATCGCCCTAATTTGTAGAGCTGGTCTCACTAACAAATCGATTTGCCCAACGACTGATTGTCACATCAAGGTTGTGGACGACCGGTTGTGATCTCAAGTAATGGAAGAAGAGTCGACTGGAAGTGCGGACAGGCAATTGCTCGAGAAGCGCTAAAGTACTTTGTGGATTGAGCGTTAGAGACGCTGATAAAACTGCAGCTTCATCAAATAGTTGAGCGGAGAGTTCCGGTTTTGTTTTGTTGAAAATTCCGCCAGCCTTCATCAACGCTTCAAATCGATTCTCATTCGGTTGTACAGTGCGAATCATGTCCTGGGCTTCAAGATAGGCAGCATCAGAATTAGCACCTAATTTGCTAAGAGTGGCTGCAATCTGGCAGAGGGCTATACTTTTCAGAAAAATAGAAGAACAACTCTGGGCAACTACATGCGCTCTATCGAGTAAGTCCGAACAAATTTGAGGAGAGACTTCGCTCAAGAGGTCTGCGAACTTGCAAAGCAAAGCCACTTCACGCTCCGGCAAAATCGCTGATTTGCACATCTCCAGAATTGCATCAAATTTTCTTGCTGCTAATTTAGGATTCATAGCAACAAAATGATCTATAGGATTATTGCGATCAGAACAATAATCTCGACTCATGAAAAAAGAATCTGGCGATAAATTTCCAGCTATCAATGTGTCCATTGCCGTTCGCCAAAGTCGTTCCGAAAAAGCTTCATTGATGGCAGGGTTAAGACTCACTGCCGATTCAGCAAGCTGAGCTAAGCTTTGCAATCTGCTCGAAACATCGTCAATTTGCTCAATAATCTTTAGAGTAGAAAACGATAGGTCACATGAAGCTGCAGCATCATATTTAGCGACCGAAGGAATTAAAAGAGTGAGGAAAATAGAAGCCAGAGTTGGGCTTCTGAAATCCATCCAATGATCAGGATCTGGAATCTGCAAATCATATGCTGCAGAAATCGCTCGGCTACAAAAAGCGGGCAATAATTCCGGAGCAATTTTTTCGACAGGCGCCATTAACTCGGCATACACCTGGCTTTTGGCTTGCGGAAAATCGATTCGTTGAACAAACTGCTCAGACTCAACCAACAACTCACGTGCCTTTTCCGGCTGTTTTTCAGAAATTCTTGCAGCGAGCTGAAGTAAAGATGTAGCAACGCTGTGATCCGAAACATCAGTGGTCTTCTGATATTCAGTTGTTCGATTTAGCAATTGATTCGCTTTCTCTGGATCCGTTTCGCTGTAAGAATTAATTACAGTACTCAGCCCTTCATACACTCGGGAATAGTTGCGCTCCATCAACCAATCAAGAGCCATCAAAGCGCGATCAGGTGATACTTTTGCTAATTCCTCAACAGCTATACAGAAGGTCGTTTTATCGTCTAAATTATCTCGCAATCGCCACAAAGCGTCGAATGCTTCAATCGCCGAATCGCTATCTACTGCAGGCAATTTCCAAGTCATTTGTAGAAGACAAAATAATTGATCTTTGCCGTGTAATTGCTCTAGTAAATCAATCAAACTATTCAAGCAAAAATTCTTCCATTCCTCTGTCTGCGGCGGAACCGAATTCAATACGTTGACAAGCAAATAGAAGCGGGATGTACCTTCGTGCACTTGCTCACTTAATTTCCAAACCTCTCTCAAACAATAATCATTGATTGATTCATTTGCATCAGGCTCTGGCATTGGCACCGAATGTGGTGCATCATCCAGTACTGTATTACCACCCCAAAGTTCATATTCTTTCCATTTTGGATCATGTCTTATCTCGATAACAGGATTAAGTTCTCGCGCAGCCTCCAAAATCTTCCCTAGAGCATCCAGAGCCTCATCTTCTCCAGTTGCATAATAAAGTAGAACTCTCTCTCCACGCTTTTGTAACTCGCCGAAATAGACACCCACACCATTCCGCATCAACCGAGCTGTAACGGCTTGGCGCAAACTCCAAATGCGCCATCGAGTGGCTTTGGAAGGAATTTCAAAATTCGGATCAGTAGAGATTGATATTTTGATCAACCAATTTTCTTTCATTGGTGAAGCACGTTCGAAAAGCGTGCTGGACAAATTGACCAGCCACTTGCAGTCGTCAATCTCTAATGTTTGAATGTTCCAATCAGAAAATTCAAAGATAGTAATCCCTACAGCCCCAATCTCAGAATCAACGTTTTGATTCTGGTCGTCACCGGAGGTCCAGCGGGTCCAAACTTCATCGGGTTGTGCGCGATCAGAACCCAGGGTGTTGCTGACGTTCAGCCAACGTTGGCTTGTCTCATCGTCATCCAGCTGAGCGCAAATAACGGAGAGGTGGCAAGCAATGCGATTGTAGCAATCTATCAATTCCGGATTGAGTGGAATTCGCGATTCCGGTGTTTCCCATGAAGGCGTATCAAAACCATAGTATTGGTCGATCAGCTCTAATTGGCGATAACAATCTTTCTGCGCCCCTTCGAAATCTTTTCTCTGTAATTTAACCGTTGCTAAAATAGCCCATGCATCGATTTCTTCTTTAGTCAGAATACTGAAAAAGTCAGCTTCAAAAACCTGTCTATCAAAATGCTGCTTCCTGCATTCTTTCGCCATCGCATCATTTTCTAAAAGATTGAAAAAAGAATCGACTGAGGCTTCAGCACCCTCAAAGTCTTTTCGTTCGAGTGCTTCTATCGCCGCGCACAGAGGCAATTTGTAGGGCCAGACCATTAAAAACGACTCCACAGCACTTTGGTCAAATATTCTATCGACTATAATCCACCTTGTACTTCCGGCGAGTCAAGCACTATTCGGTCGCCTGTGTTGATGATGGTTACTTTATGAGGTGTCAAATGAGACGAACATATACAGGCTTACTCCT
>JACMKL010000418.1 GCA_014380105.1 Candidatus Melainabacteria bacterium | reverse complement strand
TAAAACAAATTACCGAGAAGCAGTCAAAGTCTGACTGGGAGGATATCTACAATATGCTTACGGCACTGGAGGAGACCTTCCCTTTCAGTGATGTGGATTATAACGGCAATGAATACGTGTGCGAAAAAGGCTCGACAATCGCGAGGCTAATCAGCGAAAAGCTCAAGACAGGTCCCATCGAGGAGATATCGCTTGCTGACGCTGAGGAAGAGTACGACAAAGGAAAAGAGAGCAAGAGAACCTTCGATAGTGATGAGGAAATCCCGTTTTAGATGCCTCACCACGCCTACATCGATGAGTCTGGAACAATGGACTACCAGGGTGTGATGAGCGTCGCCATGGTCATTTTGGAAGGCGCGAACACCGCACAACGGCTGCACGATCACGTTATGACGGCCTTGAATCCTAAATACATCCAGTTGGTCAAACAATTGAAGAAAGAGCGGAAGCCACTACCCGGTCTGCATTATGCTGATATGACGTCCGAACAAAAACGAATCGTTGCAGGCAGGTTGTCTCAAGCAAAGGTCGCAGTTCTTACGGCTCACCATCGGCATCAGGGCGATAAGTCACACACCGAGCGCTTTTCAATTTATGGCGAGCTAATTAAGATTTGCGTGCGTAGCGCGTTAGAGACTCATAAGGACTTGATTGTCGGCGTTGCAAAACAAGGCGGCTGGCAAAAATACGAGCAAGACTTTTGTGCACGTCTGCGCATGCTCCCGGAGGAATTTACGAGGCAAGGCAACTATCGCAAAGCAGAGTTTATGCTCTTATCCGCTGCGAAGCCGGGCATCCAGCTAGCCGATTTCTATGTTGGTGCGGTTCGAGACTTCACGATGGACGAATCGGTGACGGTTCCGTTCGATCTTGTTAGTGAACAAGTCATCACTCGCGAATTTCATGCGCTGGAGGTCGTAGAAAGCGAAAGGTGAGGCGTTAACCTCACCCTTCTCAATACTTTGTGTCCGCTCTACCGACTTTCCCCTTGACGGGTGGCCTCGCTATACCGCGACGCAGCAGGTTCAGGCTTACGACACTGGTTTTGTACCACCATCATAGCAACTTATCAACCTAAGACAACCATAGTTAATCAATTGATAAAGCTGCTATGCCTTATCTGACGAATCTGAATGCAATTTGTTGCTACCCAAAAATATTTCTTCTGGCAATTATACCGACTGAGTTTCCCCGAAGAATTGTTCGATGGCTGCCGCCGTGCATGCCTAGCGTGCGACATTGACACAACTTCCAGCTGCTTCCAATGGCAGGCCCCTGACGGGGCGCGTAGGCGCGTCCATTGGGCATCTGAAAGCTGTGTCTTTTTGAGGAGCACTAACACGCACTGGAGGTGCCACCATGAACAATACCATTACGGTGATAGGCTATGTCGGTCAGAATCCGCATGCCATCGCATTTGAAGATACCAGCAACAAAGTTGTCAAATTCTCTATCGCAGTGAAAGAGTTTTCAGCTAACACCGATGAAAGCAAAACGCTCTGGTTAGACATTGATGCTTGGAACGGGCTTGGCGAGCGAGTTCTCAAAGCTGTGACAAAGGGCCGCGAAGTTGTAGTTCACGGACGACTTACGGTCTCTACCTTCAACAAGGAAGTGAACGGTACCAAGGTCGAGGTTACAAAGCCGATCATCAAGCTGACGAGCTTTCATCTTTGTGGTCGCAGGCCGCCGATGGAAGAGAATCAGATTGAAGGTATCCTCCCTTCACCCAAGAAGGGTCGGCCTACAGCAGTGAAAAGCTAATTTCACATTACGGGCAGGAGCGATTTACTCCTGCCCGTTTCCGTTTGAGGTCATACATGGCAGTTCCGCTACAGTTCTGCCCAAGCCTAATCAAACTTCAATAATTGTCAAACTCAAAGCTTTGGATTGCAACCCTCTGCGCGTAGAAAAAATCCAACATGATGTTTTGACACGGATGTTTTGCATTAGGATTGGAGAAAGTCTGACAACCGATAACTTCCTTCTCTTTTCCAAGCGTTTCGTGCAATTGGAGAAAGACGATCATGCTGATTGCTCTTGAGAGATCAGAGTATGATGCGTTGAACTTCGGGTGTATCTCAGCACTATCGATGTATTGGCAATACACGCGTCGACACAGCGCACGAAAGAATTTATTGTCCATGTCATCGAAGCTGGATAAATTGCTGTGCGTCCATGGTGGGACCGCTAGAACCAGGACAAATGGCGCATCTCGGACAAACTTGTCACCGAAGTCAAATATCGCTCGATGCCTTAATTGTGCTGCTTTATATGGGTCGACAGTTGACATTGCGCTAACGATTCCAGGACGGTACGCGATTCGAAAAGCCAAGCCATCAGCGTTGCCTACCTGCGCATATGTTTTTCGGTCTCTCAATGCTTCTTCTAAAACGGCTTTGATTTCAGTGACTCGATTTTGCAGGATTGCATAGTCGTACGCGTATTCGCGCTCAGGAAGAATCATTGCATCATACTTTTCAGCAAGCTCTCTGATTGGCTTCCGTAGAATTCCATCCGTCACATCTCGCAGCGTTTTGACGTCGAAATACAAATTCCATTCTTCAATGAAACCATCAAGATTAGACACTTGGCGCGACACATCTCCACTTGCGAAGGTTCGTTGAGCTGGTATATTCACATCCAAGGCTACCGGACTGGAAATATTTTCCAAATAGGCCCGATTCATAAAATCGATAGCCGCTATTTCAGCATAGGAACCGCTTCCATCCCCTGTGCCGACTTCGGTTGCAAGCCTTCTGATCGTTTGCAGACATCTTGCATCGCTTCGATAAACTCTCTCGAGCCGCCGCAGCCGCTCGATAAAGTTTTTTCTGAAAGAATCAAAAGTAGAGTCTTCATCTCGTGTGATACCGCCGATGATGTTATTTACACCCTGCTGCTTCGTGTTTACCTGGCATGCACCCTTTCCAAATATTGAATCGAGCACGTCCTGGTAACTCTCAAGTTGATGACTAAGTGTATTCATTGAAGAACTCCTTTCTAGAGGAAAAATTTGTTCTACAGGGCTTCTCAGAATCCTTGCTAATCGCAAAGCAAGCTGAAGGCTTGGCTCCTGCTTATTTGCCTCGATTGCACTAAGGCTTTGCCGCGCAATGTCAACAAGGCGTGCTAGCTCCGCCTGACTAATCTCAAGCGATTCTCGAAGTTGCTTTACTCTGTTCTTCATCATGCACCAACATCCGCAAGTTGTCAATTATAGCTTTACATATTTTTTCCGTCAAGCAGGGACTGACAAGCAAACCGAAAAACAGGCTGAATGGTTCTGTAGCCGAACGCAAAGATCAGTCAAGCAAGAGCTTTTCCCTGAGTGGGTACTTACTAAACTTGGTGACCACGAGAGGTGAGTGAGAAGTCGATGAAGTGAGCGAGTTTCCCGCGAAGCCCGGAAACAATTTACGTAGAACTCTACGAGACCAGACTATACAATCTAATTCACCCTCAAGTAGCGATCTGTTGGAGGAAGTATGCTTCCAGAATGGTTATCTGAAATCTGGCAAGATCTTGGAGAAAAAGGAATTGAT
>JACMKL010000049.1 GCA_014380105.1 Candidatus Melainabacteria bacterium | reverse complement strand
AATTCACGGCAGACGCGGGCACCTTCGGCAAAAGTGGTCGCGACGGCCGATGACAAGGCAATCCGTCCCTTCCAGTTCAAGGCTTCGGACGAAGCGCTTTCCGACCTGCGCCGGCGGATCGCAGCGACCCAGTGGCCGGAGAAGGAAACGGTCACGGATGCAACGCAAGGCGTGCAGCTCGCGACAATGCAGAAACTCGCGCAGTATTGGGCGAGCGATTACGATTGGCGCAAGGTTGAGGCGAAACTGAAGGCGCTAAGTACTTAGACAAAATTAATTACATAGTTTTCTCCAAATTCTCTCAGGACTTTTTCTACGTATGCCACTAAACTTTGCCAACATCGATAGGCACTAATTTCAATCCATTCATACTTGATAAAGCGCCATAGGATCTCAATCAGATTCAGTTGCGGAGAATAACTGGGCAACTGAAAAATTTCAATCTGGCGTTGCTGCCATTCCGCAAGCTTGTCTTGCATGGCATCACTGGTGTGAATGGAGGCTTGGTCAACGACAAGCACTGTTCGCTGCTCGACTGTGGGAAAAAATGCATCCATGCAAGCAATCACCACCGCACTGGTAATGCTCTGCTCTGAAATATAGGCGTTCAATTGGTTGGAACGACTCATGAGTCCGAGCACATTCAACCGACGACTGCGCTTGCTTTCAATGCCCAACGTTTCTCCAATCGGTTGCCACCCGTAGGGAAGACAGGGAATCAGACAAAATCCCGCTTCATCCAAATAGTACAAAGCAATCTCACCTTGGTCTTCTAAGTGCTTCAAGGCTTCAAGTTGAGCTTGTTTATCAGTGTACTCTTGGGGATGAGGCTCTCCCCCAACCACTCGACGAAAGCGATGCCAACTCATGTGCAACGCTTTGAGCACTCGTTTAATCGTCTTGGTGCTAACTGAGATATTCCATGCCTCGTGCACCTTCTGCACCACTTGTTTGAGTTGTTTGGGATGCTGTTGCGTCCAGACGCGAATCTGCTCGGCTTGTTCGGCATTAAACGTCAACTTGCGTCCGCGTCCAGGTCGGTTATATAACCCAATAAAACCCTCAGTATTCCAGGCACTAAACCAGTTGTACAGTGTCTTGCGGCTCACCACAAAAATATCCATAAGTTGAGCGATGCTGTACTCTTGACTTTTCAAAAGGATGCAGTGGGCACGCTGACGCACTTGGTGATGGCGGCTTTGCCGATACAAGCGTTGGAGTAACCGTTGAGTTTCAGGAAAAACTGCACGCGTTAATCGCATCGGTATCTCCAGTTGACGACTCAATGAGTTTAATAGATTTTCCCTGAGCCTGTGTAATTAATTTTGTTCATCTACTTACTTACTTCATTGACTCTCCGAATGCTGTTCTTTCTGAAGATGAGAATCAAGGAACTGATGCCGTATCAGCTTCATTTGATTACACCTTGGGTCATAACCTGGAAAATCTAGTTCTTCGAGTAGGTAGCTCCACCAGCATCAGCGGCTATGGCAACACTCTCGACAATGTGATTACAGGTAATGAATTTAACAACTACCTATTTGGCGTACAAGGCGATGACATATTAGTTGGAGCTGAAGGCGACGATAGTTTAGATGGTGGCACGGGTGCTGATTATTTACTGGGCGGTCAAGACAACGATCGCTACTATGTTGATAACGTCAATGACATCATAGACGAGTACCTCGACCACGGCAGCGATACCATCTATGCTTCTGTTAGTTACGCTTTAAGCGGAAACGTGGAATATCTGGTACTGACGGGCAATGGAGCCATCAATGCGACTGGAAACAGTGCCGATGATATCCTGACAGGCAATGACGCTGCCAATATCCTTGATGGAAAAGCTGGCAACGATACGCTCTATGGCAATGGTGGTGACGATACACTAATTGGCGGCAAGGGCGACGATCAACTGATTGGTGGTGTCGGCGCAGATTTGCTTCAGGGTGGCGAGGGCAGTGATACCGCGTCTTACATCACGGCAGCAGCAGGTGTGACCGCCAGCCTAACGACAGGTATGGGCGCAACGGGAGATGCAAGGGGCGATGTGTTTCAATCCATCGAGAACCTGGAAGGCTCTGCCTCCAGCGATCGCCTCATTGGTGACGACTTCACGAACGTCCTCAGCGGTTTAGGTGGCAATGACTTCCTGGATGGGCGCGAGGGCGATGACTTCCTTTACGGCGGGGACGGGCGCGATCGCCTGTTCGGTTCCGGTGGCAATGACCAACTCTTGGGTGGCACTGGGGATGATGACTT
>JACMKL010000417.1 GCA_014380105.1 Candidatus Melainabacteria bacterium | reverse complement strand
TTTTTCTAACTCATTTACCTTTGCAATTTCTGCGTTCATGTAAGGAAGAATGCGACTAACCCAGGGATACATTGTCAAAATGTTGCTCGGGAAATTGGCACCACTCTTATCAACAGCCTCTCTTAATGCATACTGCCAACGCCAACCACCTGGTGGAAAAGTTTTAGACAAAGAAGTACGTCCGGCATAACCAGTATTTAAAAGTTGGCCCCTGACCTGCTTCTCTTTAGTCGGTAGCGGGGTTGCAAAAAATATATTTCTTGGTGGGCGAGGTGGATATGGATACACGCTAATGGCGCTGGTAGCTTTAATTTTCTGAGGAACATTGATGCGAATGCGAATTTGCACCTGCCCTTCTTCAGCAGGTAGCTCATCCTCGGGGCTCGATTCAGAGTTTGATTCACGTCTGGCGCTCGGGGCAATGTCCTGAAGACTAGGCAGCTCAGCATCAGTTTCAGCTGGCACATAGCCTTTCACTGCTGGTTTGACAGTGCCAGCTGAGCCTTGCTCGGTCTTTCCTGCCGTTTTTTGGCTGATTATCGAAGCTACAGCAGAACCTTCCGCCCTGGCATCGGGACTAGCGACAAATGCTGCACTGCCAAGACTTACAACTACCAATAGGGCAGCCGTAAAAAGACGAATGATAGATTGATTTGCCACGAAAGCTCGACTCCACTTAAATATGCTGACAATTGTAGAGCCCGTCCACTTTATTTGGATTGAACGGTTATCAGGTATCGAAAGAAAGCCCAGCTGAAAGGAATTTATAAGCCAAAAGAAAAGGCAGTTACAGCCACCCTGGTGATGCAAACGCAGGGTTGTCAGGGGAGCGATATGACAAGATGACAATTCTTCTTAAGTAAACGAATAGAAATAGGTCATGCTTTTTTAGTCAGGATTCGCCAAGCTGGAAGCCTATGACCAGCAAGTCGAAATTTCTCCTCAGCACAATCATTTTGTTCGCTCTCTCCGCATGTATTAGCGGATTTAGCACAGAGCGCATGATTGCGCGCGGTGACGATGAGATCGTTCGCAATTTCGACTCAGGTCAATATTTGCAGACTGCAAATAATCTTCTGCACTTCCTGAATGGCAAGAACGATACAAAAAAAACTGCGTCCCTTGGACACGAATTGCTGGTCGACGGACCAATACTGCCACCAGCTGCGGCAATTTCAATTTCAATAGGTCAGGTTTTCAAAATACCTGACTGGCGCGCTGTTCTTTTTATGCAGACAATTTTTCAGGCATTGTCCAGCGTACTCATTTTCATTCTGACTCTGAGGCTAACCAATAAATTGCCGTTAGCCATTACCTCAGGTCTCGCGTGGACCCTCTATCCACCAGGCATTATTGGCAGCGAACGCCTTCTCACCGAAACACTGAGTATCGTACTTCTGCTTACGACTTTGATTTTAGTATCGTTGATTTTGGAATGGAAGCAAGGAAAAATCTGGCCATTCGCCTGCTTAAGTTTGACTTGCATAATTTTGATTTTCACAAAACCGGCTCTCATGTTTGCTTTCAGTCTGCCAGTCGCTGTGCTTATTATTTTCTTGATCAAGAACATGGCATTTGGATGGAAACCATTGGTGGCATTGATTCTTCCTGCTGCAATTGGCTTTGCGTTATTTGCCTATACATCCAACGCCATGACCGGAAAACTTTCGTTGATACCGCAGAGGGTGCCTCTGTTGAATGTCCTGGTCGGCAACGATTTGAGAACAGATGGTCTAGCAGGTGTACCTCAAAGAACTATCGCTGAAGATCTGAAAGGTGTCTCTCAACCGACAAAAGCATTATCGATTATATTTGCGCAGAATCCTGTTGGCGCACTTGATTTGATGATCAGAAAAATTCCAAGAATTTTTGCTGAACCCTGGAACGATTATCGCCAACCGGCAATACTCTCAAGAGCAACAGAAATACGCGTTGTACACCAATTGCTGACAGCTTTAGGTCTAATCGGTTTGACAGTGTCATTCATTGCGCTTTTGCAATTCTTGCTCCAGACGTTTAAGCGAGCGCCTTATGAAGAAGACTTTCACACAATCACAGCAATAGCATTGGCGACCAGTATATTAGGTCACCTAAGCTTCGTCCTCTTCGAGGGTGTGCCACGTTATGGAATAACAGTTGCACCACTGATGCTGGTTCTTTTTGCCTGGACTGTCTCCAAAAATCTTGATCGGCAGCGAGGTTTCAATGCCTTTTCAATGGCAACAATATCTGCAGTCTCACTTGTGCTATTAGCGAATTTAGCAACAATTGATAATTTGCTCAAATTAGGTGTCAGCCAGACTTTGGCTTGTATCTTGCAAATTGCAATTTACCTTTTACTGGCGTCGATATTGTTCTTCAACATTTTCAAATGCGGACTAAAATTCGTTCACGGCGTGAGCGCAGTAACTGCATTTTCAACTCTAATCGCTTTCGGCCTATTTATGATCACTGTGGCTTTGTCCGGCATTAATGAATCGCTAAACTCAGAAATTACCTGTAATCTCGCCAGTAATCAATTTGCAGAAAAGCGCCTCGATTTAGGAAAAGGCTCAGAGGCACTTGGACAGAAACCTAGCTGGGCACTGCTTTTGATAGATGGTGATAAGCATATTGCCAATGCCAAAATCACCGTAAACAATTTCGAATTGACTGACAAACCAACTAGCGTTTACGATTTTTATCAAGACCGCTATCCACTTCTGGCGTTTATCTCTAAACTCGCTTCATATTTGCATACCGACGTCAACAATGTTCGACAGTGGCGCACAGTGCAGATTCCGTTGAAACATTTAAATCTCGAAGGGAAAAATTCAATAAAAATCTACGCCCCTAAAACTGGCGCTGCCATCGTATATGGTGACTTTGATTCAGATAGCGAACGCGCACTGCCTGGTTACAGATATGTCAGTCAGAGTCGACTTTTCACTACCAGTAGAAGTATGGATTGGCGCCAGAAATTTGGATTTCTGAAAGAAAGCGATACGGCGTCTTTCAGATCGATTGGGTCGTCAGAGTCTTCCTCTACTGTCAAACCTGAAGTCACTCAGGATCTAAGTAACTCACCCGGCAACCAGAAGGGTCAATGGCGAATACTAGTCACTCTGGGCATTGCTGACAATGAAGAGCCACCGAAAATCGGGATAGATGGCAAAGTAAGAAGCGCGATTGCGCCAGTTGCAAAAGAAATCAATTTAGATAGTTCGCATTTTACGAAATCCGATTCGGCGAGAGATATCTCTTTCACGAAAGAATGTGGTGCCGATTTTCCACTTGCTGTAGAAAAGAAAGATACTCATGTAATCGTTGAATTGGCAGGTACGGCAAGCCTTTCGGAAGCCGATGCGGCAACCCTGGTTTGGAATGTGGCGCTTTGCGGAAAAGACGACCCGACGACAGTTTCTAAAGGAGCAAATCTCAATTGCCTCGGCCTTCAAAAACCAGAATTCATAGTCAACGATTCTGGTGCCGGAAAATTAGAACTCTCCAAAGGAAAGCCTGTCACTTACAGGATGAAAGCAACTTTCCCACTCACAGTTGTGCAGGGCGCAAATAAGACAGTGCGTCTGCGTTTCGTTTCGTTACCTAAAAACCTCAATTCACAAATGAGTGCTCAGCAACCGCTAAGCAAAATCACTCTGAGCAACTTAAAAATGACCACGCATCTGGAAAGACTTCCAGATCTTGGACAGCCAAAAATTCTGACATTTTAAATAAAGACCTAATCCAGACTTTGATAGTCAGCAGGCAATCCGGCATTATAGATGCGGTCAAACGCTTCGTTGATACCTTCCTCGCCGCGCTTCGGATTGGCTCCGGAGACGAGCTCTACAAGGCGCTGCCAGCTCAATTGTTTGAATACTTCAGCATCAAAATTGGCGGCACGATCACGCTCTGATTCCAAAACGGCAATCACGCGATGGCATGGCAATTGGAAGAAAGCATCAACACACGATGAATCAAAGTGGTTGTCGCGACCATTGTTCATGATCTCGGCAACTTTCTCAATCGGCATGCGATTGCGATAATGGCGCACTGAAGTGAGTGCATCAAACACATCGGCGACTGCAATTATTCTTGAGAGGAAAGGGATATCATCGCCCTTCAGACCGCGATAGTAGCCTGATCCATCAACTTTTTCATGGTGGCATGAAGCAACGAATGGTACATCTTTCAATCGTCGCGTAAATGGCAAATTCGAAAGCAAATCATAGGTAATCGATGCGTGCTTCTGAACAGTCGCATACTCTTCCGGAGTGAGACGACCATCTTTCCAAAGAATTTTTTCCGGTACGCCGATTTTGCCATAGTCATGCATCATCGCTGAATAGCGCAGTACATCAATGTCATCATCAGGTACATTCATTGCTTGACCAACCAGAAGACTGTAGTTGGTTACGCGAATCGAATGACCAGCAGTGAGCGGATCGCGTTGATCAATTGTTTGCGCAAGCGTCTCGAGAGTCTTATCAACAAATCTCTCAATTTCACCATATGCCTGCGCTTGTTCGATCAGACCGGCAGCAACGGCGGTCAGCCCCTCGAGCCAATCTTCGTCTTCATTTGTGAAAGGTCCGTTCTGCTTATTCAGAACTTGAAATACACCAATGACTTCGCCACCGCGAGCAAGCATCGGCACGCAAAGTACACTGCTTGTCTGGTATCCAGTATTACGATCGACGGCAGGATCGAATCGAGGATCTTGGTAAGCATCTGGGATATTGATCATACGCGCAGTGCGAGCGCATTCAGCGACGATACTGTTGCCCGTAATCGGAATACGAATCATACGATGGCCAACAAGTCCCATGGCGACCTGTGTCCACAATTCGGCAGCTTGAGCATCGAGCACAAAAACAGAACAACGATCACAACGCAGCATCACTTGTGTTTCGCGCGTGATCACATCAAGGAGAGAATCCAGACGACGCTCGCTAGCCATCGCTCTGACAACTCGGTAAAGCCCTGACAGTGGGCGGAGGCGATCTAATTCTTCTTGTTGACGCAATGACTTGATTTCACGTTCGATCAAATCAACTTCGCGCTTATTTAGTTCAGCTTCGAATTTTGTGAGCGAATCGCCTCTGGTCTCTGGGTCATCGTGACCAATCGAGCCTGGATTGACAGCAGTGGCACAATCGCCCGGTGCATGCGCGGCATGATCGTGTCCTGGAAGCGACACATCTTGCGACTCTTTCTTTTCGGCTACAGGAGCCTTCTGAGTCGATTTAACAGGTTTTGCCTTTCCGTCCTTCGCCATCTCTACGCTTCCTCAGACTTCGTTGCCATAAGCTCTCAACTAGAATCATTTCCGCCTTCATTCTTTCAAAAGCGGGCGATGAAATTTTCAGGGGCGCTGGAGCCTACACCAATATACCCACTTGCGCATAGCCTATTCTTCAGGGATATGCGGGAATCTCGGCGGCTGAATCCAACGCCAGAAAAGCAAACAGGCTCGCCCAATTACGCGTTCTTTAGGTAAGAAGCCCCAGACGTGGCTGTCTTCAGAATTATTGCGATTGTCGCCCATCATGAAAAGGTTACCAGCTGGCACAATGATTGGATCATTAGCGTGTGCAGCGTCCCCAAAAGGCATGATCATTTTGCCTGTCGATGATGGTCCGCCAATTTCACCAAGGACATTGCGGTCGTAATTTGGTGTTTCTTTGGCATAACTGCCTTCATCCAGCAATTGTCCATTGATGTAGACGCCTTCGCCCTTTTGAATGCGAATGTGATCGCCAGGAAGACCAATAACACGTTTAATGAATGCCGGTTCGTAAGGCAGGAATGGCAGCCCAGTTAAACGACCGAGAATGGTCATCGGGTCATTCTTCAAATCTTGACCACCCATCTCAATCGGGGGCGGATAAAAAACCAGAATGTCGCCACGCTGAATTGGTTTACCTAAGTGACCTGAGACTTTCTCAACAAGCAGACGGTCGTTGATCTGTAAGGTTGGCTCCATCGAACTCGATGGAATATAGCGAGCCTCAGCCAGAGCAAAGCGAATGACTATAAGAAGAATCAGTGTGACTACTACAAGCTCAACTATTTCTTTGATAAAAGAAATCACTGAGTTGTCGTCTTTCTTTGCTGGCTCCGCAGGCGGAGTTGCATTGGTAGCAGTCGTACTGGCAGGAGCAGTCATACTCGGCGAATTTACAGGTGGAGTTATTACAACTTCCTGCTCTTTGTTCGAGCGGATCTCACTGACTTCAGGTGTCGATTCAGCGCGCTTTGACGCCAGTGATTCAGTAGGCTCCATTTAACAGGTCATTGCCTCAAATACGTAAGTCAGAGTTGATTATACAGGCTTCAGCCTGGCAGTGGTTCGACAAACCGCCCTAATCAGTGCCCGGAAGCAACCTTCTCTTTCGTTTGATTTCCAGATCCGGCTTTCGCTTGACCCTTCACAACGCTCTCGAGCGCAGCTACATAACGATTGAGATCTTCAGGTGAGTTCATTTCAGTTACTGAAACCAAAATATGATTCTGTAATTCAGGGAAGAATTGGGTCAAATCGAGTCCACCTAAAACGCCTTGAGACTTGAGTTCTTCAAGAATTTTGGCTGAAGGGAGAGTTGTCTTGATCACAAATTCGCTGAAATTTGGCTCGCCGAATGCCGCGCTTACACCCTCAATGGCTGTCAGTCTCTCTTTGAGATTATGAGCACGTTGCAAACTGATATTGGCTAATTCTTCAAGACCCTTAGGTCCGACACTAACTATGTAAATCAGCATGGCTAAGGCGTTTAGAGCCTGATTAGTACAGATGTTGGAGGTGGCTTTAGCGCGACGAATATGTTGTTCGCGAGTTTGCAATGTCAACGTAAACGCTCTCTGCCCGCGGTTATCAACGGTGACACCGCAAAGTCTGCCGGGCAATTGGCGAATGAATTCCCTTTTGGTCGCCATAAAGCCTGCAGAAGGTCCGCCAAAGGACAGAGAATTTCCACAAGGTTGAGCGTCGCCTACAACAATATCGGCACCAAAATCACCAGGAGCTGTAAGTAAGCCAAGCGAGATAGGCTCAGCAACTACAATCATGTGAGCGCCAGCGTCGTGAGCTTTTTTACCCAGTCCTTCTAAATCTTCTAGAATTCCGAAGTAATTTGGATACTGCATAACCACGCAGCTGGTCTCACTATCAATAGTGAGCGCCTTCAAATTGGTGGCACCATCTTCGAAACTAGCTTCTTCATATTTAAGACCGCAAGCGTCGCAATAGGTTTTGACGACTTCCTTATATTCAGGATTGACGCTTGCACTGACCAGAATTTTTTCTTTCGTGCTCAGCCGCGACGACATCAAACAAGCTTCAGCAAGTGCAGTCGGGCCGTCATACATAGAAGCGTTTGCAACTTCCATTCCTGTCAATAAGCAAATGGCTGTCTGAAATTCGTATATAGCCTGAAGCGTCCCTTGAGCCACTTCTGGTTGGTACGGCGTATATGCAGTAGCGAATTCTCCGCGCGATAGGAGAGTAGGAACGATTGCCGGAACATAGCGGCGATAGGCTCCACCACCAAGAAAACTAGCTTGCTTTGAAGCTGGTTTATTGCGATTAGCAATTCCTTGTATCTCAATTGAAAGTTCTTGTTCACTTAAGCCGCTGCGCAACTTGAGCTCTTTTGCTCTCAGCTTTTGGGGAATATGTTTGACGAGCTGCTCAAAGGTTTCGACGCCGATAGTCTTCAACATCTCCCTGCGTTCAGCGTCTGTGTGAGGCAAATAAGGGAAGTTTTGGTTCGCTTCGGTTTCAGTCATTCCTGTCACTCATCTTATGTGTAGTGTGTAACTGTCGATAATTTTATAGTTTAAACGCTGAAGAATATCGAAGCCCGTTCGATCTATTAATATTGTTAAGCGTGTAAGCTCCAGAGCGTTATCAGTGATCAAGAAAATATTTTCCATCTTTAGAGAAGTAGAGACGATGCCGGACGTAGACCAAATACGGGTAATAGTAGGTTTGGGTAATCCTGGACTTGAGTATCAGCGCACTCGCCACAATATCGGCTTTACGGTTCTTGACGCTGTTGGTACTGCAAATGGTGCAACTTTTCAGTCGAATAGCCGCTTGAAGTGTGAATTTGCCAAATTTGAGTACCGCGGCAAAACGATCATGCTTATCAAACCAACTACATATATGAATCTCTCCGGAGAGTGCGTGATAGCCGTCAAGCAGTGGTTTAAGCTACCGGTGTCGAGCTTTTTTGTGGTGCACGACGACGTTGCTTTACCTCTTGGCAAAATCAGAGTGGTCAATGGTGGTGGTGCCGGTGGGCAGCACGGCATTGAGTCGATTATTGAATGCCTGGGCGGAGATAAATCTATGGACCGTTTAAAATTCGGCGTTGGACCGGACCCGGGCGGCGACAAGCGTGCTCATTATGTACCTTCGAAAATTCCGGAAGCGCAGCAAGAATTGCTCAGCGAGTCGATACATCTTTCGACAAAAGCAATTTTCAGTTGGATAAATGATGGTGCCAAAACTGCCATGGATCGTTTT
>JACMKL010000416.1 GCA_014380105.1 Candidatus Melainabacteria bacterium | reverse complement strand
CTGGCGTCCGCGTTGAAGGAGCAGGCGGAACCCTGGATCTTGCCGCTCCTAAAGGATCCAGACAAATGGGTTCGCTATGGGGTGGCGGAGGCGTTGGTCCACCTGGGTTCCATTCGGGGCGAGGCCGCGCTCCGCGAAGCACAAGAGGATCCGGAGGAAGCGGGAACGCACATTCCCTTCTGGGCGGAAGATTTGCTGGACGAGAAAGTTTTGAAAAGCAAATTGGAATGGATGATTCCTAGAAAGAATGTTCTTCTTGAGCGTCTCTACAATCTTCCACCACTGGATGTCGAGACTGTTTTCAAACAATATGCTGAATACGGCAAACGCATTGCAAAATACGTTTTCGATACTTCCGCAGTAATTTTCCAATCAGTCGGACAGAGAAAAAATATTCTTTTCGAAGGCGCACAAGGTACTTTGCTTGACCTCGATCACGGCAGCTACCCTTACGTCACAAGCTCCAGCCCAACCGCTGGTGGTGCCTGCATCGGCGCTGGCATCGGACCAACAATCATCGACCGCGTCATCGGCGTTTCGAAAGCGTTTATGACACGAGTTGGCGAAGGTCCTTTCCCGACAGAACAAAGTGGCGAAGTCCTCGATATGTTGATGCAAATCGGCAAACCGTGGGCAGAAGTCGGTGTCACCACCGGTCGTCCACGTCGTTGCGGTTGGTTTGACGCAGTGCTCGGACGCTACTCCGTACGTATCAACGGACTCGATTGCCTGGCCATCACGAAGCTTGACGTGCTGGACGAATTCGACGAAATCAAAGTCTGCAATTCATACAGAGATAGAGTTTCAGGCGAAGTATTCAAAGACCTTCCATCGATCGGCAGCGCATTCTACAGAATGGAGCCAATCTACGAAACATTCAAAGGCTGGAAATCTCCAACAAGCGAATGCCGTAGCTACAAAGATCTGCCAGCTGAAGCTCGCAAGTATTTGGACTTCCTTGCTGAAGAGTTGGAAGCACCAATTGCAATCGTGAGCGTTGGACCAAAACGTGACCAAACAATCGTCATTGAAGATCCAATTCACGGACCAAAGAGAGTTTTGACACGCAGCACCACATAAGTTGTAGTTCAAATAAATTCTAAAGCGCCGAAACCTGCTCTAAAAGCTATTCGGCGCTTTTGTTATGCAGACAGATGTCAGTTTTTCTTTGGGAATAAACCGGCAAAGAAATTCTTGAGTTGATGTTTCCAAAGTCCGGCAAGATCATTTTTCTTCGCGCGTAAGCGCTCAATTCCAGCAAGCGCAGTGACTGAGTCTGGATCAATTTCAAGCACACGCTTGTACGATTCCATGGCACCATCATAGTCGCGAAACGAATTTTCTTTGACGCGCGCCAGCCTGCTCAAACCTTCTACCGAATCGGGCTCGTATTTCAACAATTTCAATAATGCCGCTTTCGCTTCATCATCCCGACCAAGCAAAATGCATATGTCACTCATTTCCATCAACCATTCATGATTGTTTGGATTGAGTTGAATTGCTTCATCAATATGTTGAAGAGCTAGTGCACCTTGCCCTCTCTCTCGATAAATTTTGGCTGCCATATAATGCACTTGCGCGTCATGAGGGTCTCCACGCAACAAGCGCTGCATCTCCTGCTCAGCTTCCAGAAGCAAACCTTTAGCCATCAAAATCTTGACTAACAATATGCGAGTATCGGCTGAATTAGGATTGAGCTTCAGCGCCTCTTTGGCGTAAGTGGTGGCATCATTGGTATTTTCACTGGCCAAATAAATTTTGGACAATTCAACGTAAGCTGAACTATTTCTCGGATCCAAACTGATAACGGTCCGATACTCGTCTATAGCGCGGGGCAGAAGTCCCATCTGTGAAAATAGTCGCCCTGCTCGCACATGTACATCTGCATCTTTGGGCTTGGACTCAAGAAGAGGCTCCAATATCTTGCGCGCCTTATAAAAACTGCGCGCTTGAGTCAACAAATCTATTTCTTTCAGGCGAGAAGAATATGTTTGCGTTGAGTTTTCCGCCTGAGCAGGAGGAGTAACAGCCACTGCCGAAAGGTTTGAAAACATCACGATTGTAGCTGCCAGAGCCCAGGCCCGACTGCATCTCATAGCTTTCACGATCTCTCCAGCAAGTCGAGTGTCCATATTTATCGACGAATGCTCCTTGCATTAATAATGCATGTTACCAAATGGGGTAAGAAAGAAAGTATGACAGCTGAACTTACTCGCGTGGAAACAAGAAAAAAGAATGTTCGCAAGGACATTCAGAGCACTATTACTCTGTTGGCTGCTTCATGCGCTGGGAGTGTTGTAATTGCGCTTTACGTCCTTGGAGTTTGCACACTCAATCAACAGCACAAAGATTCAAATTCTGTCGACAGAGCAGCCTACCTGGCCGCTCGCTATTTGTCAGAAATCACAGCCACTCATCCAAGCCTCGGACGCATTGGCATCGTCGACAGCGTGCCGCCCGAACAAAATTATGCACAGAAAAAGCGTAATCGGGTGACTGGTGTGAATTCGCTGTATGCCACACTGCGCGCGGACGCACTTGTCGCAGAACGTTTGAATAATCCAGCTCTGGCCTCACTTGTATCGAAAGATTTGAAAGTAGCAAAATCACTGGAGCAAGACCTGCGCAGGCGGATGTTTGCATCAGTCGAACAAACTCCGGAGTTAAAATCCGAATCATCCGAACAGAATATCTATGCCGAATCTTTAACCAATCAAGATTCAGATTCTGACTCAGATAAGAAAGATTCGATACTACAGGAAGTGTCACGCTTTCTATCCGAAGATACGAAGGGGCGTGGTCCGAATTTGATTGATGTGCGCCTTGCCCTCGGCACAGTAGAACCTGGTTTGATCGGCAGTCAAATGTTTGCGCCATCAGACGAAATCAATAAGAATTTTGTTCAAGATGGACTCTACAAAGTCGGAGAGTCTATTCCGCTACCGACTGGAGAAAAGGTCAATTTTATATCTCAGCCGCATGCAACGCGATTGATTGACCAGAGCTGGTTTAGTACAAACACACGTGGCTCGGCACCATCTGCAGTGCAAATCGAAGCGGTCTTTGAGAAAAACGCCGAGCGCGGCAAAAAAGAGATTATCATCAAAAAGGCTTGCGCTGTCATTGGAGGCGAGATTGTCTACCCGGCTGCGTCAGTCTTTGTGCTCAATTTTCCACATGGCAAGCCGCGACAATTCTCAAATGTTTTAGACCTGCTCAATTACAAACTCTGGAATTCTCAAGGTGAATGGCAACAGGTTGTAGGAACAGAAGTGCCAGGAAAAGGCAGTTTGGCACCACCAATAGATCCGATACGTTCGAACCTCACTCCTGGAGATGCGCTCTCGCACGCGCTCTATGACTGGCTTAAGCAAATGGGACCGCTGGTCGAGCCTGCCAATTTCACTAAAGTGATGGCACTATCTTTTACCGATGCAGCAAATAAAAATTCCATTCCTACTGTAATTGGGCAAGCAAATAGCTGTCTCGCTGTTGATAGTGGCACGCGCGAGTACGCCTTACTCAATCAGACTAATCCAGACGGTCCAGGACAGATGGCGATCAGTCGTTGTTTTTCGGTTCGCGACAATCACCTGCAAGCTGACAAAGTCCCACCGCCATCTGCTTTACCATTGATTGTAGATGCTGACGGAAATTGCGTTCTGGCAGGCAAAGACAAATTCGACAAAGCACTTTTAAAAGACTTATTGTCTTCAATTTACGAGACAAATTTAGCTGCTATTGAAACACTCGAATCATCGAAACAAATGATTGTGAGAGCAAAAGCGGCATTGAAAGAAATTGATCAAAAAATGTATTTCGAACGTCAAGAATTGAATTCTGTGCAGGCGCGCATGAATCGCATCCGTAGCAAAATTCCATTTGATGTCGAAGATTCGTCAAAGATAAATAGGCCTCTCCGGGAGAAAGAGACTGAGAATTTGCGCCAATACAATCTGGCGAAAAACAGGCTCGATGCGCTAAAACAGCTCTTGATCCAAGATACTGATCAAAGGGCAAAACAGCGCAAACTCAATGATCTTGCCCAGATGGTCACTTTCAACGCAAACAAAGTCGGAATTACTACCTATGATTTGTGCGCGCACGCCAATCAAATAATGCTGAACGGACTGGCTCGGACTCAGTATCCATCAAAGGGTTTCTTACTGGGCGGGCGATTCGTATTCTTACCTCAACCTGTTCCTATTCAGGAGGAAGAATTCTTTGCGGCCCATGAGAATAAAACACTGAAAGATTTGGTGCCTGATGCTCCCAAGAAAGGCGACTTAAATTACG
This sequence comes from Candidatus Melainabacteria bacterium, assembly GCA_014380105.1. Classification (GTDB taxonomy): domain Bacteria; phylum Cyanobacteriota; class Vampirovibrionia; order Obscuribacterales; family Obscuribacteraceae; genus QKMZ01. Next base: position 3,739 of record JACMKL010000416.1, on the reverse strand, counting down.
ATTGGACAAATTCGGAGATGCACCTGGTTGCTGAATGTTCTGACCTTTTAGCTAATCATGGCAAAACCATTTTTGTTGACGGTTTACCTCTTAACGACTATCTGTCAAAAGTCCGCGAAATTCCAAAATGGACGAAAACAACTTTTGTTTTAGACTCCAACGCCATTGTAGGAACTGCCGAAAATCGAAAGAGCAATCAATCAAGTCAAAAGGGAAACGGAGCCAAAGCCGAAGAAATAAAGCCGCGAGCAAAACCTTCGGGTCTATCTGCATACAAAGAATACGCTTTCGGCAATATTCGAATTCCGGCCGGACAGCTCATGTATTACTGCCCGAACGCATTAAAAACCGGTAGCGCGCCGGAGGTGGGTTGGTCGGTCGCAATTAGAGACCTGGTCTCTTCACGCAGCGAAGGTTCGATGGGAGAAGCTGTAAATATTCCTAATGGCGATTGGCGAGATTCTAAAGATGCCAATGGAACCCCCTTGCCCGGGTTGGCAGGTGAATTTCAATTGCGATGTCCTTTGCCTCTCACCGACCTGGCCGCGTCCGGCTCCTACTTGACTAATCCATTGACCGGCCATCAAACGCCCCAGATTCCGCCCTTGCCGCCAGATATGCTGTAAAAAAGACCCCCATAGAATGGAGGTCTTTAGTTAGTGCGATCGACAATGATTAAGTGTCGAAAACCTAGTTATTGTTGCCTTTTTTCTTACGGCTCTTTTTTTCTTCTGTTTCTTCAGCAGAATCAGTTGTGACGCCTACGGCTTCTTCGAGAGAAGCAATACGCTCATAGAGCTCGTTGTAGTCTTCGCGCGTGATCAAGCCAAGTTCTTTGGCTGCTTTCTTCATAGAACCTTTGACGTTCTTCTCAACTTCGAAGCCTTTCTTTTCGGTTTCGATTTTGAGATTTTTGATGAAATTCTGCGCTGTGTCAGTCTTTGCATTGCCTTTATCTTCAAGATCATCAAGAAGATCTTGTCCGACCTTTACCAGGTCATTCATTGCTTCGGTAATTGCCGACTTGATACGGTCAACATTCGTTGCGCCGCCGACGCCGGTCATTACTGCTTTCTTCAACAATTTTGTACGCTCGCTCATATCTATCCACTCCTACTAGAACGCTGGTCTAGTGCCGCTTCCTTTGATTCTAAGCGCCTATATGAGATTAGGCTTTATGTTCACAAAATTATCAATATAAAGCGTTACACTGCGGCCTTCCATAAGGGCTGAAAAACTTGCCGGTCATGGCAGTACAATGACTGTCTAAAGATGGTCGAAGAATAGTCAAGCGCCTTCAAGGAGGTCTCCTTTTGTATCTTCCGCGATTCCTCAATCGATGCCAGCAAGGAAAAAATCCGGGCGTTATTGCTTTGATTAGAACAACTCTTGCCATCCTGGCAGTGTTCTGCATGAGCCTCAACTCCATGGCGCCAGCCTTTGCACAGGCAAATCAGTCATCCAAACCCAAATTAGTTTTGCTGATTGTGGCTGACCATTTTTCTTACAACTACTTGTCTCGCTATCAGGACAAGCTTAGTTCGGGCGGATTGCGATATCTCATGGAGCACGGAGCCAATTACACCAATTGCCGCCTCAGCTATGCCACATCGCAAAATGCCTGCGGACAAGCAGCCATTTCGACAGGCGCCAATCCCTGGCTTTCAGGCATTGTTGCAGATGAATGGTATGTACCGAAGAAAGCAAAAGTATTGAGTGCCACCGCCGACGATACCTATAAATTAGTAGGCGCAAACGGTACTGGTTCATCGACTCACAGATTAGCCGGCACCACCATTGGTGACCAGATGAAACTGGCGACTAACGGTCGCAGCAAAGTTGTCTCAGTCTCACTGCGTGATACATCGGCGTTGATGCTGGGCGGCATTCTCGCCAATTACGCATTCTGGTGGGATCGTACAACCGGCAATTTTGTAACATCATCGCAGTATGCAATGGAACTGCCAGCCTGGGCGAAAGCATTCAACGACCAACATTACGCAGATAAATATTTCGGCAAACCATGGCAAAGAAGTTTGCCCGAAACCGAATATTCGGCATCTACAAGAGATGATTATCCACACGAAAAGGCGCCAGCAGGCGATGCCAAAGCATTCCCTCATACAATAACTGGCGGCGCGCGTCAGGTCGGCGAAGAATTTTATTCTGCGTTCGGAAAGACCCCGTGGGCAAATCAAATGACTTGTGATTTTGCCAAAGAAGCGCTCGACAAAGAATTCCTGGGACAACACCCTGAGCCAGACATGCTGTCTATCAGCCTGGCAGCTGGCGACGAACTCAATCAAAATTACGGACCTTACAGTCAGGAAGCGGAAGACCTGGTTCTCAAAATGGACCAATCACTATCCAGTCTCTTCCAACATATTGATTCGAAAGTTGGCTTGGGTAACACTCTGATTGTCTTCACAGCAGCCCATGGCACCATGCCGATTCCTGAGTTCTTGAAAGAGCGCAGGATGAACAGCGGTCGCCTTGACCCTAAAACATTGAAGATGCAACTCGATGCAGGACTCGATGCGCAAGTAGCAGCAGATGACTGGATTGACGATTTCTCGCCTCCTAACGTCTACCTGAAGCTTGAAACTTTGGAAAAACAAAAGGTCCGTCAAGCCGATTTAGAAGCAGTTGCTGCCCGCGTAGCAAAAGCTATTCCGGGAGTAGGTGATGTTTTGTGCAGACACCAACTCATTCTTAATCAAGTGACCAGTGGTGGAAATGCTGAAGCGCAAAGACGCAGTTATTACTGGAATAGAAGTGGCGAATTGCTTATCTATCCGAAGCCAGGTTATGTATTTGCCAATGATGCTGCAGGAACCGGCAGTGGATCACCGTTTGCATATGATTCGCAAATTCCTCTGATTTTGAGCGGTTCGTCGATCCGTCCAGGCCGTTTCACCCAAACGGTCAGTCCGATTGATATTGCTCCAACTGTAACGAGCATTTTAGGTATCGAGGCACCATCACTTTGCGAAGGCTCAGGACTGACTGACGCAGTTGCACAGGTGCTTGGACCAGCGCGCCCTCGATAATAATCCCACTCACGAAAGCATTCGCCGGAGGAATTGAAATGGCAGATAAGGAGACTCTCGTTCTCGTTGACGGAAGCTCCGTGGCATTCCGAATGTTCTACGCGCTATTTTCAAATAGTCTGCGCAGTTCTACCGGTATGCCGACTGGTGCCATATTCGGTTTTTTCAATGCCATGTTTGACCTGATCGAAAAGCACAGACCAGACATGCTGGCTGTCGCCTTCGACCGCTCCGAGACAACTTTCAGAAAAGAAGAATTTGCCGAATACAAGGCAAATCGCAGCGAGATGCCTGACGACCTCAGGCAGCAATGGCCGCTCTTGAAAGAAGGCGTTGAAATACTCGGCATTCCACTTTACGAATTAGCCGGATTCGAAGGCGACGACGTGATCGGCACGGTTGCAAAAGATGCGGAAAAACGCGGTATTAAGGTCAATATTTTGACTGGTGATAAAGACGCATTTCAGTTAGTGTCAGATATTGATGGCGATGTTCAAGTGCTCATGCCAGCGCACGGTCGTCCCGGTCTGGTCACTTATCAACGCGCTGACGTCTTCACGAAATTGGGAATTTGGCCGGAGCAGGTAATTGACTACAAAGCGCTTTGTGGCGACACTTCCGACAATATTCCGGGTGTGCGTGGCATCGGACCAAAGACAGCAGTTGATTTGCTGACGGAATTTAAAACG
>JACMKL010000415.1 GCA_014380105.1 Candidatus Melainabacteria bacterium | reverse complement strand
GCGGTAGCTGTGCCGACATCATATCTTCAACTTAATGGTCCTAACAAAATTGTGATTGAGCCGAAAGCAGACAGCGCCCAAATTTACATCAATAATGCTTCAAAAGAAATGCTCTATCGTGATCTCGATATTGTGTCAGTCAATCGCCTTTTAAACACACCAACAGGCTATGAGGCGCGCACTTTGAGCGCAATCAGAAGTGCGCGGACCAAGAAAGCTTTTCTGTGGGCTTCTCCTCGCTCCAGTCAGGGCGCCACCACTATTAGTGCAATCAAACCTTTGCAGATCTATATAGGGCTGCTTCCTGCAGATAGCCCTATTCCAGCGCCATTGAAGACTGCTCAGAAAAACAATCAAAAACTAGTGCACGATTTTGTGCAGAGCGACTTTCCATTGTTGACCAGAGTAAATGACTCAAACGAGCTAGCAGTCAGTAAATACGTGGTTAGCCATTCATTTACGCACGCAAGTATTCCACTCCCCGACTATTCAAGTTTCACCCACATTAGAGTGAAATTGACCGGAGATGTGCGTTCGACAAGTGACAGGGGACGTGCCGGAATTGCCATCAGCACCGGACCTCGAGACGATTCTGCCTGGTTTCTCGCCCGCTTGCCTTATTTCATTCCGGCATCCAAGCAATGGCATAATTTTGAAATTTCTGACATCGTGCCATGCCGCATCTATCGAGACCGTATATCAATGGTCAGTGTGGGACTTTATCCGGGACCATGGCCTGAAGTCGCGGGGGTGGGACCTTCCGTTTCTGGTCCACAGATATTTTTGCGCAACTTAAAATTAGAAGTTGAGCCTTTCGATTCTGTAGACGTCCAGGGAAAAAACATTCTGATGAACTAAGGTGCTGATCAGAATGTTTGATTGATTGAATTGTCTAACGATATAGCCTCAGGCGGTCTTGCGATGCTGCCAGCCATTCATGTGAGCGTGTCTCATGCAGCTTTCATCTTTGGAGTGCATCTTGAGGAGATTCAATCCGATTATTTCTACACGCAGGTGTCCCATCCGAGAACATTCAGCTTGGAAAGCGAGAATGTTCGAGGCACTGGTGTGGTCGACCAAGCCGACTGAAGGCGCGAAGTAAAGACGAAGATGTTTGACATGGGCTGGTACTTTGTTCAGCTCATTTTGAACATGCAAGGCGTTGAAGCAGACAACCGGACCATTGAAGCGAATCTTGTGCACAGTGCCGACGGTATCGTGGCTGGTGACAGGGTTGCGGAACAGCTTGATGAACTCTAAGTAGAGTGTCTTGACTGTGACAGGTCCGTGTCCGTGGTGTCTTTCCAGTGTGCTTTGCAATGAGTACAGCCAGGAGAGAAGCAATTTGGCGACCATTCCGAAAATCAGACCCCAGAGTAAATCTGTGTACAGAGTGACTGCAATCGTTGAAGCGAAAATGAATAGTTGCTCTGGGCCAATCGATGCCACATAGAACCATTTCTTTGGTTCGCAGAGTTTGTATCCAATGTGGATAAGGACAGCAGCGAGTGCGGCAAGCGGGATCATATTAATAAGCTCGCGAGCAACTAACAGATAGGCGATCAAAAACAGAGCGTTGTAGAAGTTCGCCCAGAGCGTTTTTCCACCAGAGAGAATATTGGTTGTGCTCTTAATGCCACCAGGAATGATTGTCAGTCCACCAGCCAGGCTGGAGAGAATGTTCGATATGCCCATCGCAAAGAGTGTACGGTCAGGATTAGACTTTCTGTGATGCGGGTCGATCCTGTCGATTGCCATAATGGTGGCAAGCGATTCGAAACCGTCAATCAATGTAAGCGTGAGCAAGCATCCGGCGACAGTCCACCAGAGCGTGGGATCAGCGAATATACCGACGAAATTTGGCATTACGATGCCGTGCTTGAAGGGATCTGCTGGAATATTGATAAGGAATTTCGGATCGAGGTGGAAGGTCTGCGCTAGCAAGGCACCAGCTGTGACCGCTAGGAGTTGCGGAGGAATCATGCGCAACTTGGTGCGGGCGAGCAATTTTCCGGTTGTGAAAAGTATCAGTAAGCAAATTCCGCCAATCAGGACTACTTCCGAATTGGCTTGCATGATATTGCCTGGAATTTCGGCAAGGATGCCAAAGAATTCGTGAGCGTGAGCGGGGTGCCCGATAAAGTTTGGAATTTGTTTGGCGATAATCAACAGACCAATTGAAGCAAGCATCGCCTCAACAGCGGTTGCTGGAAACATGGCACTGAAGCGAGCTGCTTTCAAGTAAGCCAAAATCAGCTGCAGCGCGCCTGCCATCGTGATGACCGCTAGACAAAGCCCGTAGCCGGACTTGAGGTCGCCGTGACCGAGAGCAAGGATGCTGCAGAGAACAACGGGAGCGAGTCCCGCCGCCGGTCCACTGATTGTGCAATAAGCACCACCAAGGAATGGGAAAATCAGTCCCGCAATGATCGAGGATATTAAGCCTGCGATTGGCGGTGCGCCAGATGCGATGGCAATCCCGAGAGAGAGTGGAACAGAAACAAGAGAGACGATCAGCCCGGCGACAAGGTCCTGTTTCCAGTATTTGAGACCCTTGACACCATTTTCAGGTTTATCCTGAGATGGCTCAGCCTTGGGCGTTACTTTGGTTACTGTAACTTCCATTTTTTATTTGATTCCAAAAAAGCGAACGGGGATGAGCCATCACGGAGATGGCCTTTTCAAAAATCCAGGTCATTAGAGCTGCACAAACCAATCGGTTTGGAATGTTTTCAATCTAACAGCGAGATGTAATTGATATGTGATCGCGTTGTGACGGATTTGTGATCGTTGAATTTATCTTGCGTAGAATCCCCACTTTCTTTGCTGAGAGGGAGTTTAGGCAAGTGGAATACGGACCTTAAAAGTACTGCCGCGACCGACTTCGCTACTTACCGAAATATCGCCTCTATGTGCGTCCACGACTGCTTTTACGATTGACAGACCAAGCCCTGCACCGCCTGCTGCTCGTGCTCTAGCTTTATCAACTCGATAAAAACGATCGAAGATGTGATTGATGCTGTCATCAGGAATTCCGATGCCAGTATCACTAACTTTTATTGCTAAATCGCGTCCATCTACCTCGGACCAGATGATAACGGTGCCGCCTTCATCTGTATAACGAAGAGCATTACTGCCCAAGTTAGTCACCATTCTGCGCAAAAATTCAAGATTACCGATCACTTCTTCATCGGCTACAGCACCCAGTTTGAAGTGAATGTCTCGCGTTTTTGCGAGGCTTTGGAAATCTTTCGTAACGTCTTCGAGCAATTTTTTTGTCTTAACTGGACCCATTACATAATGTGAAATTGGATTTTCAACTTGAGCAAGAAATATTAAGTCAGAAGCCAGTTCTCCCATGCGGGCGCTGGCTTTGGCGATCACTTCAGTGAGTTCTTCCTTTACATTGTTCTCGCGCAAAATTTCAGTAAGTGCTTCAAGGCTTGCTTCAATAATCGCGATGGGTGTATTCAATTCGTGTCCGGCGTCAGCAACAAATCTTCGTAAAAGCTGCATGGCACTTTCGGCTGGACGCAACGCAATGCCTGAAAATAAATAGCCGGCAAGCGCGACTAGTGCGCCGATAAACGGTGTTGCCAGGACAGCTGCGTAGAGAGCTTATTAATTTGCCTGGTCGTTTTGTTTGGTGGTATCTTGCTCTTGCAGGACGCCTTACTCTTTACCGGCTGTTAGATTTTTTTCGTTGCG
>JACMKL010000048.1 GCA_014380105.1 Candidatus Melainabacteria bacterium | reverse complement strand
GGTGCCGTGGCAATCGCGAGCGCAGACATGAGACCTGCAAATTCAGAGTTAAAGGCGCGACCTACTCTATAAGTGATAAACACCAATAATGTGGCGATCAAAGAGAATGCAATTCGTGCAGAAAACTCACTCACGCCAAAAATCTTGTACGGCAAAGCCATCAACCAGAATGTCAAAATCGGCTTTGAAAAATAAATCTGATAGTTGAGATGCGGCGTGATGAAATCTCCACTTTCAACCATTTCGCGCGCCGCTTCGACGTAATAGCCTTCGCCTGGATCTGTGATTCCAAAGGTAGACATGCCGAGGAAATAGAGGCCAAAGCAGGCTACCAGAAGCAGGCTTATTGAAAGTTTAGGAGTCAAAGTCATCCGGAAAAACTCACGAAATACTTGTCCTGTTACCCCAGACATAACGTTTTAAAAGTGGTGCAGGTCTAAACCTTTCGCCGTAAGTTTCAAAATGTTCTTCCATCATTTTCAGGCATTCAGGCAGCCCGATTTTGCCAGCAAGCGCAAGCGGTCCAATGCGCATTCCCAGTCCTGCGCACAAAGCCGGGTCAAGGTCTTCAGGAGCACAGATACGTTCTTGGAGAGACATGAATGCTTCATTGATCATCGGCAAAAATAAACGCTCGCCCTTGAATTCAATTTTCTTAGACGCATCAGCATGTCCAGGAGAAGACTTGCGCACCGTATCTAGTGCCAAGGACATTTCTGGATTGGCACCACTGCGTTTTCGAGTTTCGGAATCATAGGCATAAAAGCCGCCCATTGTCTTTTGCCCAAGTAACTTGCGCGTCACCATCTCTTCAAGAATTGGGGCTGGACGAAAGCGTTCGCCATATTCTTGAAAATTGAATTTCGCAACTGCCAATCCAATATCGGCTCCATTCATATCGCGCAGCGCCAATGGACCAATCGGCATCGCCAGATCACAAGCGGCTTTATCTATTTCCTCAATGGTGGCATTACCTTCCAGGAGGCACCACAATGACTCGTTCATGTAGCGACCGAGCAGTCGATTGACCAGAAATGATGCGCATTCTTCAACACGAACAGCCAGCTTTCCTAAAGTCTGTCCAAGTTCAAGAGCCGTGGCGACAGTTTCAGCCGAAGTATCCAAACCAGGAATGACTTCCACTAGTTTCATCAAATGAGCAGGATTGAAAAAATGCATCCCGACAACTTTGTCCGCACGCCTAGTAAAAGAGCCGATTTGAGTAATCGAAAGACTGGAAGTATTGCTGCCGAAAATTGCATCAACATTGCAGTGCTCATCGAGACTTTGAAAAATTTGGCGCTTGATATCTATATTTTCCGAAACCGCTTCGATCACAAAATCGACTTCAGAAAAACGCGTGTAGTCGGTTGTCGCATCCACCAGTAGTCTTTGCGCATCCGCATCTTGCTGAGACAACCCTTTGAGAACTCGCGACTTCAGGAGGCGCTCTATGTTCGCTAAACCTTTGTCGATTTGCGTCTGGTCGACATCCTTAAGTAGAACCGGGATGCCTTGGGAAATGAAAGCCACAGTAATCGATGAGCCCATCGTTCCTGCGCCTACAACGGCGACTTTATTGATTTGCATTGTCAGAGGTCCCGATGCGAAGAGTTCTGTTTTGACTTCCATAAAAGGTAAGTCAATTAGATGGTTTTCTAAGACAGCCACCTGTGTGAGTTCTTTTAAAGAAAAGGCAATTAGTGGATAACCCCTATTTCGGCTTTAGTTTTCAATAACTACCTATGCCTCTTATAGCCGCCACTGGGGGACATTGAGATTTAACCACTTGACAATTTTCCATTTATTAAAAACCCATAGCTTTTTTGTAACCTTTCGTTAGAATATTCACACACCTTAAGTGTGACTTAAGTTTTTAATTTGCTTGCCGTTTTCATAGGTATCACTTGCTCAAGGCTTTTCAAGCCGGGAGGGCGGATATGTTCGCCTATCTACTCATCGCTGCCGAATTGGTCGTTTTGTACACAGTGTTTTGGTACATTTTCTTGCGCGAACCAAGACCATACAGAATCAAAAGTGAAATGTGGGGACGCTATGAGTCCGACGCATTAGCACGTTATTTCGAAAGCTTCGAAGAGTCAGATGGCACATGCATTGACCGCAATGTCGCACATGAATTCGACTGGCTAAAAACTTTGGATGGAGCGAGCAAAAATCGTCTACAAACGATGGCACTCACCAAAACTCCTTGCCCTCAAGCTGAAGGACCTTCTTCTCACACCGGATACGCACCACACAACGCCGATAGATACGGCTGGACAGCACAAGAGGACAATCGTTACGCAAATAGCCCTTTCAAGGGCGTGATGACGCTTGTTGAGAAGCTTGGAAATCTCTCCTCCCGAGTTCCTTAAACCCTTTTGCTTTCAGTCACTTATAATCAAGCTTGCCGGTCGCCATCGATCGGCAAGTTTCTTTTATGGACATGGCTTCCAAATCTATGCAATCGCAAATACAACAACAAGAAAGCACAACACAACCGAAAGCGATTGTTGAAATTAAAGGTCTGAAAAAACACTTTCCGATTCGCAAAGGTTTTTTCAACAAACAAGTCGGCGCAGTCAGAGCACTTGATGGCGTAGATTTAAAAATTATGGAAGGTGAAACGCTCGGTCTGGTTGGAGAATCCGGTTGCGGAAAATCCACTCTCGGACGAGTTATGCTGCGACTTTTGACTGCCACTGCTGGTTCTGTGTCTTTCCAGGGAACCGACGTGCTTACGTGCGATGCGCAAACAATGAAAAAAATGCGCAGTCAATTACAGATCGTTTTTCAAAATCCATATGCAAGTCTTGATCCGCGCATGACGATCAAGCAAATTATTTCCGAGCCATTGGAAGTCCACAAAGTTTTGAAGGGACAAGAGCTTAACAAGCGCGTCTCGGAACTTCTTGATTTAGTTGGGTTAGCATCCAAAATGCAAGAAAGATATCCGCATGAATTTTCCGGTGGGCAGCGACAACGAATTGGAATTGCGCGAGCACTTGCGCTCAATCCACGCTTAATTGTTTTGGACGAACCTGTCTCAGCGCTTGATGTTAGCGTCCAGGCACAAATTCTAAATCTTCTGATTGACCTCAAAAAAGAATTCAATCTGACCTATCTTTTCATTGCCCACAATTTGGACGTAGTGAGATACATAAGTGATCGCATCGCCGTTATGTACCTTGGACAAATCGCAGAAATCGGTGATTGTCAGCGCGTTTATGACATGCCGCTGCATCCATATTCGAAGGCGCTGATCAGTGCTGCACCAATTCCTGATCCCACATACGATCGCAAAAAACGCATTATTTTGACAGGCGACCTTCCGAGTCCTGCCAATCCACCGCCCGGCTGCACGTTTCACACTAGATGCCCAATGATGCAAGGCCGCGATCGCTGCAAAACGGAGGTGCCAGATTTACGGTTAATCGAACCGGAGCACTTCTCACACTGTCATTTTGCGGAAGAACTTTTGGCAAAGCCATAGTCAGCTTTTAAACTGTAAGCTTAATTAGCCTGGTGGTATACGCTGACCTTCAGCCATTTTCGGTCGAAGATCAGTCAAAGTACCATCGGTTCGCTGCCAGCCGGCACCGAAAATTCCACGATCAACAATTTCTTGATAGACACTGAAAACACATTTTCCAGGACCGACTCCGGAGTCATCAAGCAATGGCTGTGTCCACTTTCTCAAAGTCACAATGCGAGGAGCGCTGCCGGTTACAACCCAGATTGGAAATCCGGTTTTGAGAAACGCTTTAATCTTCGGCTCCCAATGCCTGGTTTGGCGGAAATTACCGGTGTCAATTTCAAGTAAGACCTTAATTGGCTCAGTGTGCGGATAACTAAATCCGATTGTGGCGTCAGCCTGCTCATCAACACTGGTCAAATCGCCGGAAAGTTCACGCCAGAATTCGCGTCCGGTCGTAAATTCAAGATTGTTGATCAGACCACGTTGCTCTGCATCAAGCATTGCCAGCCTGACATCGACAAGGCGCAAGAAATGCTCCTTATGATAAGTGTGAGGAGGTCCGGTTGGGATTGTTTCCCAGGAAATACCGCGATGCTGCTCGAGAGATTTGGCGCCTTGTGTTGTCAAAAAATAAATCAATTCCGGACGTCCACGGCCTTCCATGCGACCACTTGAAGACGAACCGGTAAAACCTGCCTGTTGCAAACGTCTCAGACGCTTGCGTGCAGTTTCGTAACTAATGTCGGGAAAGCATAAACGAGCTAATTGGCTCGAGCTTATGGTTCTGTGCAAATAGAGTTGTACGAGCGCCCAGATGTCACGCTCCATCAAAACAAGGCTTTTGCGTTTGGGCTTAGAGCGGGCTACTTTGTCAGTCATATGGTTACCTAGCTGTCATGGGATTCCTGAAGGGGGAGTGGGCATTTGAGGCCCTCTGACAACGGCCTTATTACTACCCCTAAAATAATTGTAGACTAACGCACTTTAGATGAGATCGTATGTGAGTAAATTTCACAAACAATGCTCACACTCGTTATAAAAGACTTTCGCCAGTTTTTTTAGCGAACGAAAGTTTTTAGACTACGAAAATCGACTGGCACTACATCTGGTGCCTATTTTTTGAGATTCTTGAGCAATTCTTTGCCGCGCTCGTCTTCCATCAATTTTTTTCTAATCATATCGGAATCAATTCCTTCCGGTATCCGATCGCCAAATTTCGCTTTCAGTTTGTCAACAAGCCCTTCCGGTGCCTGACCCTTCAACTGGGACAGGAGATCTTCATTACCGCCACCAGCACCAGGACTCTTGACGCTGACAGTGCCTCCGCCGTCATAAGGAGTCGCAGGCGGACGATTCTTGAGTAATTGTGCTCGCTTCGATTGGTCATCAAGCGCCTTACTTAGCCCATCAATTCTCTCTTTAACCTTTTCAGGGGCTGCATTCGACTTGTTCAAATCTTCGATGTACTTAAAAGCGGTCATGTAAGACTGAATGCCTGTGCCGCCAGCTTTCGCTGCATTAATTCGCTTGAGTAGCAGTCCGCGCTCCTCATAGAGCGGACCTTCGCTGACCAAAGTTTCGATATGAATTTTGACGTCCCCTGGTGTGGCACTGCCGCCACCGATAGCCCCACCTGGAACAGGCGCACCAGTGGTGCTCTCATCGGCGAAGGCGGCTAGAGGCGGGATGGCGAAACTGCTCACCGATAATGCTGCAAGCAGAACCGAGGGCAAATTTAGTCTGAATGTTCTCATCGCGCATCTCCAATTTTCGTCTTCTGCCTTTATTAATCCACAACCGTCTCTAAATATTGGTCTTATAAAGGCGCAACTCCGATAATTAACCAAGCTTACGCAAGCTAAATGAAAGTCCGAGAAGCCTTGCGGTTTCGTACTTTCACGCTTCCTTAGTTAGCATTTAAACCATAAAATTGCAGTATCCTCTCCCGGAATCTCAACTGAATGGCTAATTTTGAAAGCAACGAGCAAGTCTCGTTGGGCTCTACCATCGTTTCTCAAAAAGCTGGCATCGACGGCGCAGCCCTATTATTTGGCGACCGCCCAATGCCAAAAATAGCCACCAGTGGCAACCTTCGCCCACCAGAAGCCAGCGCGCACTCATATATTCCTTCAACCGTGGTCCCTGACAAAATTGCGTCCGACCTGGAAGAACCTCATATTAGCGACAATACTAAAACCGCCAATAAAGTTTTCGAGCCGATCGCCCGGCTGGGAGCATCTGCATTCTGGCTGCACAAAGATTCAGTGGCCCGCGGAGCCGCAGTCGAAACCATGATTGCGAATAATCCGCTCATATCTCGCTCAAATTTTCTTCAATATGACCTGGCCCGCGAAAACCTTATGAACGGTCTAAAAATTCCAATTGCTCAGTCAGAAGCCGCCCTGGAAGCAATTTACAGCAAGTATCCGCAAGACATCATTCACAGTAATGCCTTTCCGAAAATCAACGGAACTGGCATGATTAGTATTCCGCATGAAGTCGACCTTGTTCACTTAACTCCTGGCGATCGCAAAATTGCTGAGCGTTTCGCCAACCTAACTTCGATACGAGAAGGACTGCTCCACAACTGGCCTCCGGCGGCGAGCACTACTAATGTTTTGCCGCGCGATATCGGCACAAAAGCTTTCATTCAGGCAGAAAACCTCACCGAAGTGGCTACAAAATTTGACCAAGCCGGTGTTACGTATGCCGACGAAATGGCAAAAACTCTCGAAAACAACAAAAATCTGAGACTTTCAAAAGGCAGTCAGATTTTCAAAGGCGGCGCAACGCTTGGAGCAGCATGGTTGACAAACGCAGCTATTGACGCCGCTTTCAATCCAAAAGTTGGACCATCTTATCTAACCTGGGCAGCCGATATAGTATCACCGGCGGTTATCCTGACGAATAAGTCTATGCTCGTCAAATTCGGTGTTGTCACAGGCTCTCACGTAGCTGCAAAAGTCTACGATCAGATCAACGACAAATAGTAGGCACATCCAAAACTGACTAAACTGGAACTTCCGCATCAACTTTTGCAGCCAGTCGACCACGTTTTTCGTTGACGCGCCACAATAGTGCCATTCCGATTACGAAGAAAATACCGCAAGAGAAAAGTGCCAGTCGGTAGTTGTTATTGGTCAGGTGCGTAACGACACCAAATGTAACGGCGCCAACGCATGTGGCGAGTTTGTGAGCCATTCCCCACAGTCCGAGGAATTCTCCGGAGCGTCCATGCGGGCTGAATTGTCCGACCAGAGCACGACCAGCAGATCCAGTTGCACCCATTGCCACACCAACAAAGTTGGCGGCGATCCAGAGATGAAATTTTTCAGTCGCCATGCAAGCGATGATCACGGCAATAAACCAGATGGTGAGAGTAATTGCTAGAGTTTTGATGGCTCCGATTTTGTCTTGCACCATGCCAAAAATTGCCGCACCAATTGCAGCCGTTATGCTCACAACCAAAATCATCACAAGCGAATCAGCCGCAGTGAAGTGCAAAACTTGCTGTGCATATACCGAAGCCAGGTGAATTACAGTCGTGCTGCCGCAGCTATAAACGCACAGAGCAAGCAAGAAATTTAATAAGTCTCTGTAGTGACGCGCATGATTGAGAGTGTGACCGAGTCGCTCAAATCCAATTTTAAAATAGTTGCGTCCTTG
>JACMKL010000414.1 GCA_014380105.1 Candidatus Melainabacteria bacterium | reverse complement strand
GAGCAGAATTATTTGAGCGGGCAAACTAAGTGACCAGGGCGGAGTTAATGGCCTCAGGCGTTCTACAATTGCTTTGTTAGCAACGATATACGCAACTCGCAGCCCGCTCAGAGCGAGCACTTTTGAGAGCGATTTGCAGACAATTATGTTATTTGATTTTGCCGCATAGTCGCTCAGAGACTGGCTTTTATCCACATAGTCTATGTATGCCTCGTCAATCCAAACAAGAGTTGACTTCGGAATTAAGTTCAATGCATCAATAAAATTTGCTTTGCCAATAAACTGTCCTGATGGGTTATTCGGGTTGACGAGTATTACCAGATCATATGTTTGAGAATTGATTTTGGCTAACAAAGAATCGAGATTTACTTTGTAGTTATCCTCTGCACATAATTGGAAAGAATCAAGCTGGCAGCCAATTACCTGCGATATTAGAAAAGAGTACTCTCCATAAGTCGGATCTAAAATAAGAACTTTTGATTTTATTGTCAGCAGTTCTCTAAGGGCGAGAAAAATCAAATTGGAGGAACCCGCACCGCACAAAATATTAGCCGCGGAAACATCAATTGATTTGCTGATTGCGCGTTCGACACCTGTTGGTCTAACTGGTGGCGAGCTTCTTAAAGACCAGACAAGGTTATCTCGCAAAGCTTGGACAGCCTTAGGTGACGGCTCAAACCAGGCATCTAGCACATCCGCGTCGATCACATCTCTTTGTCTGGGCAAATCTGAAAAATCATCGCCGATTATTTGATAGACTGCTCCGCCATGAAAACATGGCTTAGGCTGCAACACTTCGTGCATTCGTTAGACCTCTGAAATTTAGTACCCTCAGCGTACCGAATCCCAGAAGCGCTTTTCCCCGAATCCTAACAGTTTCAAAATTGAACGGACTCAGACTTTCCGTCTGACTACGCCTTCAATCAGCCCGTACGGCTCATCAGTGGTGACGAATATCTCGTTTTGATTCTTCAAACCGAAAGGCTCAACATTGAATGGAATGCGATGTCTATTTGGCATCGTGATTTTTACTTCTGCAATTGTGTCGTCTAGTTTCAAAAGTTCTTCGCCCATTACATACAGTGTTTGCTGCACGGAAAGACTGTGATGGCTGGCGAAAACTTCAAGCAAAGTTTTCTTGTTTGAATCAAAAATATTGTTGTAGTCTCTGGGCTGCTCTTCTTTCACCTCATCAAAGAACCAGCGCGCTTCAATGGCTGTGGCGAAAATACGATCGTTTACGTCTTGAAGCGTTGTGTATTTGTCTCGCACAAAACCAAAAAATTCAGAAGCAGTTGTTTTGAGAACATACAAATCGGT
This sequence comes from Candidatus Melainabacteria bacterium, assembly GCA_014380105.1. Classification (GTDB taxonomy): domain Bacteria; phylum Cyanobacteriota; class Vampirovibrionia; order Obscuribacterales; family Obscuribacteraceae; genus QKMZ01. The sequence continues at coordinate 9,357 of JACMKL010000414.1, read as the reverse complement.
AATGCCTGATTCGATCGTGGTGCCTTTTCTGTCGTGCACTACACGGGTCAAGCGTTTCTCGTCTCCGCCCTTTACAAATGAGTGCTCATGCTCCCTGCCGTTGTGCGAAATGCGTTTCCAGAAGTCTTGTGTGATGTCGATTTCTGCAGCTTCGACCTGTTCGTAAGAAAGAAAATGCTTTGCTAGAGTGAGGGCAAAAGACTCTATCTCACCGAGCGGATGCTCTGCTGCAATTGCATAAACCGTATTTTTTATTGAATCGGTTGCTACGACTTTTGCGTTTGAGCCTGTTGAATAGGTGTCTTTGAAATCGCCACGTAGCTTGACTGAGACTGCCATCTCTTTGATTTCGTGGCGGGCGCCATCGCGAATTATTTTTGAAATTCGGACTTGAGACTTGCCATAAGAGTTTGCGCTTAATTCGAAGTCAGCTTGCTTGCCTTCAATATCTTGCTTAGTCTTGGACATTGCTCATCTCCGTGAAGTGGACTTGTCTCTTTCTAGAGCTTCCTTTATTGAAGTTGAAAATGGAGGATACAAAACTCCCTCTTCAGTAATTATTCCTTTGATAAGCGCAGCCGGCGTGACGTCGAAAGCAGGGTTAAGAGCGACTGCGCCTTCGATGGTAATGGATTTGCCATCGATGGTTTTTAGTTCGTCTGTATCTCTAAATTCAATCGGGATTTGGGCACCACTTTCGATATTTGGATCAATTGTTGAAAGTGGAGCGGCAATGTAGAAAGGGATTTTGTGATAGTTGGCTAAAACTGCGACACCATATGTGCCAATTTTGTTTGCTGAATCGCCATTGGCTGAGATTCTATCGGCACCGGTAATGACCAGATCGATTTCTTTTCTGCCCATGAAAAAGGCTGACATGGAGTCACTAATTAGTGTGCATGGAATTTTATCTTGATTAAGCTCCCACATTGTTAGCTTGGAGCCTTGATTGCGCGGTCTTGTTTCGTCTACGAAGACAGACGGGCAAAGACCGTTTAGTTTTGCCGACCGGATTACGCCGAGAGCTGTTCCCCAGCCACATGCCGCAAGCGATCCGGCATTACAGTGGGTGAGAACTTTTCCGTCCTGGGGAAAAATTGCGCTTCCGAATTCACTGAGTTTTCGATTGCGGTCCAAATGATCTTGGAGCATGCTTTCTGCGTAAGAGAAGAGTTGCTCTCCAAATTTTTTGCCAGTCTCTGAGCGTTTCAACAAAACTTCTGCGTAATCCAAAACTTTCTCGGTCGCCCATTTGAGATTGACTGCTGTGGGTCTGGTCGCATCGAGTTTGTCTTTTGTGTTTTTCACAACATCTATATTGATGTTGCCAGCGGACGCCAATTTACTGAGATGGTAAGCCATCCCCAGTGCTGCCGCTACTCCAATTGACGGCGCGCCTCTGACGACCATATCCGTAATTGCAAAGCACATCGCATCGAGGTCAGTCGCGTCGAAGTATTCAAAAATGCCTGGGAGTTTACGCTGATCGATGAGAAGAATGCGTCCGCCTTCAACTTTCATCGGCATTGTGCCGTCGTCCATCAATTGACTTTTTTGCTCAGTCTCCAGCATCAATCCCTCTCGCCGAGTATCGAAGTCGAAAATCGCCTGCGTGGCTTTACAGGGAGTGATTATCCCACGTTACAGCCTTTGAAAAGAAAAATGACCAGGCATTTTCAGCCCGGTCATCTAAATGTTTTTCGCAGAGACTTAAGTTATTTAGGTCCGCGGGACTTAAGGAATTCAGGAATGTCCAGAATGTCTGAAGCCGATTTTCTTGTTTCTGTAGCTGGATTTGGTCTTGGTTGCTCTTGAGTCTGCTGACGTGGTTGAGGCGTCGAGATTGCAGGTTGACGAGCTTGACCATTGTTTTGTTGAACCATATCAAAGCCAGTGGCAATGACGGTAATCAACACTTCGCCGTGCAGTCTGTCATCGAGTACAGCTCCGAAGATGATGTTGGCATCATCAGATACTGCCGAGTAGATGACATTGGCAGCTTCTTGAACTTCGTGAAGTGTCAAGTCTGGTCCACCAGTGACTGAGAAGATAACGCCGGAGGCACCGTCGATGGTGCATTCCAGAAGTGGGCTGTTGATGGCATTGCGTGCCGCTTCAACTGCGCGTCCTTCACCGGTTGCGCGACCAACACCCATGAGGGCGGAGCCGGCAGTCGCCATGATAGCCTTGACGTCGGCAAAGTCGACGTTGATTAGACCAGGCACAGTGATGATGTCTGAGATACCTTGCACACCTTGCATCAAGACTTTGTCGGCTTCGACGAAGGCTTCTTGCATGGAGGCGCGGTGGTCGACAACTTCAAGCAATCTCTGGTTAGGGATTACGATCAAAGTATCGACGCGGGATTTAATTTCTTGGATGCCGAGTTCCGCTTGATTCATGCGGCGCTTTCCTTCGAAAAGGAAAGGACGGGAAACAACGCCGACTGTCAATGCGCCAATTTCTCTTGCTACTTCAGCGACGATAGGTGCTGCACCGGTTCCGGTGCCGCCGCCCATACCGGCTGCGATGAATACCATGTCTGCGCCAGCCAACGCTTGTGCGATGTCTTCGCGACTTTCTTCCGCACCTTTGGTGCCGATGGTCGGATTTCCGCCAGCGCCCAATCCGCGGGTAAGTTTTGCGCCAATCTGGAGACGGTTTTTAGCCGCCGACAAATCGAGTGCCTGGGCATCTGTATTGCAGGCCCAGAACTCAACCCCATTAAGACCCGCTTGGATCATGCGGTTGACTGCATTGGAACCGGCTCCGCCGACGCCAACTACTTTGATGTTGGCTTTGATTTCCAACTTAGCCTTTTCGTTTTTCTCGTTACGCTCAAGCACGACGCGTAGCCCTCATGGAATATATATGACTGAAATACCTTACTAGAAGCTGGACAATGGAATAGGATCGCAGAAAATACTGCGCACCAAAGGCCCAGTCGATAGGCTTTCGACTAGGCTATCGTAAGATCTATTATAGCTATTTGCAATAACGTGCAGCCCTTATGTAGTTAACCTTATCAAAGGCAGTTAGCTCGCCCGTTAATCGCACAAAGGTTGCCAGCACCTTGACTAGCGGTGGCGCACGCTCCCCCAAAATCACACGGGGTGCGGTTTTCGAATTTAGATAAAGAAAAAAGAACTACTTTGTTTGTGCTGCAGCAGTCTTAATTTTTGCCAAAGTGTCTTTGCAAGCTTTGTTGTCGGGAGCCAGCTCGTATGCGGTTTGCGCAGACTTTACAGCCTCTGCAAAGCGGTGCTCTGACGCCAGAACGCCAGCTAACATGCGGTGAGCTTCAGAATTTTTCTTATCTAACTCAACACATCGTTGCAAAAATTTAGTTGCTTCAGCGCCATTGCCTGACATCGCATATGCAGTGCCAAGATAAAAATTGGCATCAGGATCCTGAGGGGTCAGGCTGACAGCCTTTTTCTCTTCTTCAATCTGTGCCTCAATGTCACCACGAGTGCCTAATGCGGCACCGAGGTCGCGGTGAGCGCCAGCGTGGTCTGCATTGAGCTTGATTGCTTGGCGGAATGAAGCGACCGCTTCGTCAGGTTTGTCCATGCGCAACAGGAGCTGGCCCAGTCTGTGATGAACATCTGGATTGTTAGGATCGTGCTTGGCGGCGTCTTTCATTGAAGCTGTTGCCTCAACCATGTTGCCTTCACGCATCAATGTACGCGCCAGACCGAAGTGCGCATCGGATTCTGCCGGCTGCTGCTTAATTGCTTCTTTAAACTGCTCTTCTGCTTTCTTCAATTCCCCTTGCATCAGATAGGCTCTGCCCAATCTGACCCGGTTTTTGGTGTTGCTTGGATTCTGCTCTACCGCCGATTCATAGCGAAATATTGCATTCTTGATGTCTTCTTCGTCTTGATTGACGGCTACCGCGCTTGGCGCAATCAGCGCCGAGAGAGCTATAGCAGTCAATAATTGGCGGTATCTCATTTGGTTCTACTACCTCACAGTCAACTTCTGTCTTTTGGTGGCTGCCTTACTTTCGAGCAGCCTTGCTATTGCGGCTCTTGATTCGGGAGCCTTAGGATTGATTTGTACAGCCTGGCGCAAGGCGTCCAGAGCTTCTGTTTCTTTGCCTTCCTTCTCAAGCGCTTCGGCGAGAGTCAGGTAAGCCCAGTAATTTGCAGGTAAATACTTTATCGCTAGTTTTTCCAGACCTATTGCCGAGCGCGTGTCTTTTTTACTAAGCATGCACTTGCCGAGCTCAGAATATGCTAGAGAAAGCTGACCATCATTGGGTTTTGGCGTTAGCAAAAGTATTTTTGCCAACTTTTCTTTTGCTTCGTCAATTTCACCTTTCATTCTGAGAGTGACACCCAGATTGAAAAGTGATTCTACCGTGTCGCCTCGTTTGGCTTCTACATAGCGAAATTGTTCTATTGCCTGGTCGATCATGCCGATGTGCTGCATGCAAATTCCCAGGTTTCCTCGCGCATCGAGATCTTCTGGCTGGGCTTGCACTACTGTCCGCAAATGCCCGCCAGCTTCATCGTAGCTGCCGCGTTTCATTAGTATCGCCGCCATCTCTTTACGCGCATCAAGCAATGTGCCGTCCAGCGTCAGACTTTGCAAAAATTCTGCCACGCCGACATCTTCGTTGCCGGCTCTACATAAGGCGCGCGCATATTCAAAGTGTGCAATACCTGATTCGGGGCTCTTCTCGACCGCGGTGCGAAATTGCTCGGCGGCAGGATTGAATGCGCCTGCTTGAAAAAATTGACGTCCAGCATCTAAATATTTTTGCGACTCATCTTTTTTCGCAAAAAATTGTGGTTTGCCAAGTGCTGGCTGAGTAAAACTTTCGAAAATTGTGTTGTCAAAGTGCGAAATGAAAAGCGCTGAGCCAATTGCAAAATATAGAAAACGCTTATTTGTCGATGCTCTAAAGGGGATTGATTGCATATTCAAAGTATTCAAATTGATAGATAAAACCTTGTGTCTGGTCAGTAAAAGTCTGGCGCTAAGTGCGTTTCCAGCATTCTGTTCTAGAGCAGCTGTCATTATATGAGGGCGAGCCCTCAGAAACTCAGTTAAAAAGAGACACTGCGCAAATTTGCTTCGGTAAGTGCCACCCACCTGACGATTTGCCTGGTATAAATCGATATAAGGTTGCTGTCGAGAGTAAACTTGAACAGTTAATAACTAACGGCAACTTTTCCGGCCTTTTTAGGTCTGCCGATTCAATGGCACTTCAGGCGATTTTTTTACTATGGAACCTAACAGCTTAGCTCAGTTTTTCCACCCTCTGTTTGTGAGCCCTGCGGCTATCGCATACAAATTAATTGCGCCGCCGATGTTGTACGGCTTGCATGGTTGGATAGCAACAAGAATGGCTGTTGGAGCACTTTTCCATCCATACCAGACCTGGTATTACCCGGGCACCAAAATTGCTATTCCGTTGACGCCAGGGATTTTCCCAAAGCGTAAGCATAAATTGGCGCAAGCAGTGGCAGCCACCGTCACAGATACACTTTTGACCCCGGCTGACATTACCGAGAAAGTCGAGACGCTGCTTATCGAGCAGAATTTGTACCTGACCACTGACGCTTTCATTGACGCAGTTTTAAAGGAATTTCGCGATACTTCAAAGCTGCACCGACTGGCATCCGAACTTGCCGAATTGAGCCCTGCCATCCTTCAACATTTGGTTGAATCTTCAATTGATGGACTGGAGAAAAAGCGTGATCGCAATGTCCAGGTGATTGTTGAAAAGATTTTTGATCACATGATTTTGCCGATGCGAATTTCGCTCGAGCAGTCGACTGAAATCGCCTCTCGATTGATGGAAGCTTTCATCACTCCGGAGAAAGTGCGCAACGCTCTGATTACGCTCCTATCACCTCAAAATATCAATGCCTTAGACGAATCGATTCAGGCTCACGCCGGCGGTCCTTATAAGATTTTGGCAAAGTTAATCGGCATCAAACGCGTCTGCTATGAGTGGCGCAATTTCCTGGAGAAAGAGCCGGAAGAAAGTCACAGAATTATCGGTGACCTGGTGAAACGTTTTGGAATTCGCGATCAAATCGCACTGCAAATCGCCAACTTCGACCTGCGCTCCATGCCGCTCCAAAATATTGCGAAACTGAAAGGCAACGTGGTCAGCTTCGTGGAAAATTTCTTACTTCACAACCGCGCCTCAATAATGGAGGCTGTCAAGGTGGGCGAGGGTGCCGGTATGGGTACGGTTCGCTCCGCGATTATCCGTTTTAACCCAGAATCAATCCCAGCACCGTTTTTGGAGCGAGCCAAGCGCAGTATTTCCACTTTTGCCTATTCTTACCTTAAACGCGAGCTTGGAGTTCTACTTGAGAAGGCAATTCCCGCTTTGGGAATGTATGCTTTGATAGCCAACAAAATTGATTTGTTTAGCTCTGAGCAGATGGAATCCCTGGTAAAACGAATTTGCAGCAAAGAACTTCAAGCTCTCGAATACTTCGGCGGTGCAATTGGAATATTGCTCGGATTCGTCCAGATTTTGATCAATTGCGTTGCTCCTTAAGGAAGCCTGCTGAGAAAATAGTTGGTCACGGACGGTGCCACCACATATGATGCAAGGCAAACCGAGGCAATTAATACGCACGATTGACGCGATAGGTGGTCAACGCGTGCTTGCGCATCCAACTTTTTATCGTATCCGCATACCTTCTAATTTTCGTGATCTCCTTGTCGGGCAGACCCTTCACGGCATGGGCAGCTATTACGTTTTGCAGACTATAGGGATGGGCGGCATGAGTGTCGTCTATATGGCCAAACATCTGGAGAGTGGCAAAATTTATGCTGTCAAAACCTTGCGCATGCAGGCCGCAACTGATGAATTGACAGTCAAGCGTTTTCAGCGCGAAGCCGAAACTCTCACTTATTTAAATCATCCAAACATTGTTCGCATTCACGATTATGGCAAAACCAGCCGTAAACAGCCATTCTTCATTATGGATTTTCTGACCGGCGATAGTCTTGGTGATGCACTGAAGAAAGAAAAATTGCTCAGTGTCGAGCGTGTTCAGACCATCTTCATGCAAGTGCTCGGTGCAGTGGCACACGCGCATAAACAAGGTCTCGTCCACCGCGATCTAAAACCAGGCAACATAATGCTCCTGAAAACGCGCCAACAGAGCGACTTTGCGAAAGTTGTTGATTTCGGTATTGCACGATTCGAGGAAGAAGCGCAACGTCTTACTCGCATGGGTGAAGTATGGGGAAGTCCTATTTATATGAGTCCGGAGCAATGTATGGGCAGTCAGCTCGATCAGCGCTCTGATATTTATTCTCTAGGCATAGTTATGTACGAAGCACTGACCGGACAGGTACCATTTTTTGGAAAAAACTATGTAGAGACTATGTCCAAACAAATTGGAGAGCCGGCGAAACCACCATCGTCAGCTAATCCCAATGTGTTCATTCCTGAGAAATTAGAGCGCATAATTATGCGCACGCTGGAAAAAGAGCCTGATAAGCGCTATCAGCGTGTTGAAGAAATGCTTGAAGATTTACACAAATCAGCAGAGCCTACACCTAAAAAGAAGCCTACTCGACCGCTGGATCAGCCACGCCTGGAAGAAGCTCCGCCTAAGCCTGGCAAACGTCCTGCTGACCGCACTGGTGACCGTACGCGTGACCGCAGCGCCGACCGCAATACTGATGTCTTGTATGCCGAAGAGAATGACGAAATCGTTGAAGTCAGTCGCGAGTACAATCGCGACAATATGCGCACCACCCATACTCGTGCGCGTGGTTCAGGAAGTGACGCGCGCACAAGTGGATCGCGATATTCGCGCATTCGATATGAAGAGAAGCCGACTTACAACGGGGTAATCATCAAAGTCTTACTGTTTTCTCTCTTTCTAGGTTTGTCTTTGGGCGTTGTCACCATGGGAGTGCTCTGGTACGACACGATCAATCGTGCCAAGCACAAACAGCATCCGACTCACACACAAATTGAAGAGCACGAAAACTTTCACACAGATTTTTCAGCCGACCCACCTCAATCTCCTAGCTGAACTAGTCGGTTTCGTAACATATCGCCCTGATCGTTAAGCACAGCCATTGCGAAAGAGCGGTTGTGATAATTTCGGGCTATGATTCTAAATTGATTGAGTTTTGGGCAAAAACTTTTGGAAGGCACTTTGTGCCGGGGAATCATGGCCACAACAAAGAACGGAAAAAAGACGCTCCACGATGGCGATACGATCGTAGTTAAAGGCGCAAGACAGCACAATCTCAAGAACGTTGAAGTCGAAATTCCGAAGAACAAACTTGTGGTCGTAACAGGTGTTTCGGGCTCTGGTAAGTCATCTCTGGCTTTTGACACCATTTTTGCCGAAGGTCAAAGACGTTACGTCGAATCTCTCTCAGCCTATGCCCGTCAATTTCTTGGGCAGCTCGACAAGCCTGATGTCGATTCAATCGAAGGACTGTCTCCGGCAATTTCGATTGACCAAAAATCAACCAGCCATAATCCTCGGTCTACGGTCGGCACCGTTACAGAAATTTATGACTACATGCGTCTTCTCTATGCTCGCACAGGTATCCCACACTGTCCTGAATGCGACGCCCTGATCAATCCGCAGACTATTGACCAGATCGTCGACCAGGTGCTCTCACTGCCGGAAGGCACCAAGATACAAATACTTGCTCCTATTGTGACCGGACGGAAAGGTGAGTATCAATCACTGTTTGAAGATTTGCGCAAAGAGGGCTTTGTAAGAGTTCGCATTGATGGTGAAACCTTGCAGTTGGAAGACGAAATCAAGCTCGACAAAAATAAGAAGCACACAATCGAGCTCGTAATCGACCGCTTGATTGTTCGCACCACAATTCAATCTCGACTGGCAGATTCGCTTTCACTTGCTCTCAAGTGGGGCAAGTCGATGGCTTTAGTCGACATGGGTGAGAAGCAGTTATTATTCTCGGAAAAACTTGCCTGTGCGAATTGCAACGTTAGTTTTGCGGAAGTTTCTCCCAGAATATTTTCGTTCAACAGTCCTTATGGTGCCTGTCCTGACTGTCACGGTCTAGGTTCTACTTTCGAAGTCAACCCTCGCCTCGTGGTGCCTGATCCAAAAAAATCGCTTGCCGATGGTGCCATTTATCCGTGGTCAAAAACCAGTAATCCGTATTACATACAAATTTTGGAATCAGTCGCTAAGCACTATAAATTTTCTGTCAAAACACCTTTCACTGAACTCACCAAAGCGCATCAAGACGCTGTCTTGTACGGTTCTGGTGAAGAGCGTCTGAAGCTCAAACATGAGTCTTATGACGGCAAAGAAATGTGGGAATACAAAAAACCGTTTGAAGGGATTATTCCGAATCTAAAACGTCGGCATG
>JACMKL010000413.1 GCA_014380105.1 Candidatus Melainabacteria bacterium | reverse complement strand
TCAGTTCTTCCAGGAAATAACGCTTCAGCCTTTCCACGTCAAGCGATGTGCGTTTCTCCGCCTCAATCAAAACTTCTGGAAATAGTGTCGTCAAACCCATGTCACGTGCACTGATCAAAGACTCTGTAATCGCCTCGAACTGCGCTTCTCTAGTGACTTTCCACTCTTTTCGGGCTGCCCACAGACCAAAAACCATCGGTGCTTCAAAATTTGTCGACCACCATTGACCAAGGTCTGTGCGATTGCAAAATTCAGACCAGGCGGAGTCAACTGTCAGGGCTCGGTCGCCAATCACCAGCGCGGCATCGATGCCGTCTGCTGCCACATCTGGAGCTGTATCGGTGACGATATTTGCTTTGATAGAGAAGATTTTGGCTAGATAAAGTTTGAGGAGTGCAACCGATGTCGCAGACGATGATGGCACTGAGATGCGGCAGCCATCTTTCAACTCGCCTTTGCTGAAAAACAGCACTGAGCCGACAGCCGCATTGGTGGAGATTGAAAGTCCGGGAAGTAAATGCAAGCTTTCTTCGTTCGACAAATAGAAAAATGAACTCATCGCGCCCAAGTCAAGATTGCCGCTTTCATAACCGGCGTTTAGGTTTGCCGGTGTGTCCTGACTCATGTCGGCATCAATTGTGACGGCGCCTGATGTCAACGGAAGGACTATTGGCAAGCAATTGACGAAGTTGATTTGCCCCAGCCTGGCCCTGTCTTTGCCGGTCGGTTCGAGTAGCTTATCGCTGTGCAATAAAGGCACAACACACCCTCCACTTGGATGCCACAAAGCATATCAAAAGTGGACGATGGTAGACCGGCTTACCGTCCAAGGTTTAAGTTCAAAAAAGAAAAGACCCGCAATTGCTGCGAGTCAAGAATAGGTGGGACCCTGCCGATCAGTAAATAGTATTTTTTGAGGCGGGGTCCCTATGACCATTATGCAAGAAAACTGATTGTCGTCAAGAGGTTGGCGAGAAAAAGTTTTTGCTTTCCCGCTACAATTCCAACTGCTACTTGAGGCGATTGAATTTTCGCTCTCGCTTTGCTGTCAATCCGTTTGAATTAGAGGGAGTGTGCTCCGTGAGAATGGTCGATGTAATCCTTGCTAAAAGAAACGGGAAAGAGCACTCGAAAGAAGAAATTGATTTCGTGATCGAAGGTCTGATGTCTGGCAAAGTCCCGGACTATCAGATCGCTTCCTGGCTGATGGCGGTTTGCTGGAAAGGGATGACCCTTGAGGAGACCGCCTGCCTTACCGAAGGTATGTGCAATTCGGGCGAAGTTTTAGATTTGAAAGATGTCGGCGATATCGTTGCCGACAAGCACTCGACTGGGGGTGTCGGCGACAAGACCACTTTGGTGTTTGTGCCTCTGATGGCAGCTGCCGGAGTTCCGATGGCAAAACTGTCCGGTCGCGGGCTGGGACACACGGGTGGAACCATCGATAAGTTGGAAGCGATTCCCGGCTTCAAGACTGATATTCCAATTAGCCAATTCATCAAACAAGTGAAAGAGATCGGCATGGCTATCGCCGGACAGACTCAAGAATTAGCGCCTGCTGATGGAAAGATGTATGCATTGCGTGATGTGACTGGCACCGTTGAATCAATTCCTCTGATTGCCGCTTCGATAGTTTCTAAAAAAGCTGCCGCCGGAACAAATTTGATTATTCTCGACGTAAAATGCGGTCGCGGCGCCTTTATGGAAACTGAAGAGAAGGCGCACGAGTTGGCAAAAACGATGGTAGAAGTTGGCAAACGAATCAATCGACCAATTACTGCCGTGGTCACAAATATGGAGCAGCCGCTCGGAATGGCTGTGGGGCACACTCTTGAAGTGATTGAAGCTATTGAGACTTTGAAGGGCACCGGACCCGGTGACTTGCATGAATTGACTTTGGCACTTGGTTCTCTGGCTCTGGTCAAAGCGGGCAAAGCCAAAGATGAGAAGGCTGCGCGGATGAGGCTGGTGCAACTCATGGAGAGTGGTAGCGCGCTGGAACATTTTAGAAAATTGATTGTCGCGCAAGGCGGTAATCCTGAAATCATCGAAAAGCCTGAGCTGATGCCGACTGCTAAGCATGAATTTGACCTGCTTTTACCGGGTCAAGACCAGCGTTGGGTGAAACATATAGACGGGCGCAAAGTTGCGGAAGCTTGCAAAATTCTCGGTGCTGGACGCGCTAAAAAAGGCGATCCAATCAATTTGGCTGTAGGGGTTGTACTCGCCTGCAAAGTCGGTTCCGTCGTCAGAGGTGGTCAATCGCTGGCGGTAGTTCATGCCGATTCTGAAGGTGAATATGATGCTGCTCTTCCAATTTTGACGGAAGCTTTCACCTTTAGCGAGCATCCGGTGGCAATGGACGAAATCGTCAAATATAGCGTCTCCTGAGCCCATGAAAAACTGGCGTCTGATCGACTACGAAGTTTATGATGCCGCCACTAATATGGCTATAGATGAGGCTATTCTGAACGCTCATCTGGCTGGGCAGGTTCCGCCCACGTTGCGTTTTTATGGTTGGTCACCACCGGCAGTATCGATAGGCTATGGTCAAAAATTTCCGGAGAAGGCCGCTTCTCGCGTTCGAGAAAAGGGTTTTGACATAATTCGCAGACCAACCGGCGGGCGAGCGGTTCTTCACCTTGATGAATTAACATATTCATTTGTGGGCTCGGCTGCAACAACCTCAGAAGTATTGCTCGACAAAAAAATACTTTCCAGCAATATTATTAAAGCGTATAGGCAAATTTGTGCTGGGCTGATCAATGGCTTCAGAAATTTGAAGGTGCCTGTGGAATTAGGTGAGGGCCAGAATGCACCACGTCAAATGCATGATTGTTTTACCGCCACTACCAGTGCCGATTTGCATTATCAGGGCAAGAAAATTGCAGGTAGCGCACAATTGAGAAGACAGAATGCGGTCTTACAGCACGGCTCGATCTTATTGTGTCAGGAGCAAGATTTGATGCCGGAATTACTATTTGGCGACAGTAAAAAAAATGAACCTGTTGAGAGCAATTCTCCGAAACAGACTCGTCATGCTAATTTGTTTGAGATTACTAATCACGCATTTTCGTCAGAAGTTTTGATCGACGCCTTCAAGCTCGGCTTTGAAGAGGCTTTTGGTATCACTTTCGAATCGTCCGCACTCACTGCTGAGGAGTGGTTAGCGGTAGATGTTTTAACGGAAAATGAAGAAACTGCGCCAACCTATAAAATAGATTAGCGCAGTTTTCTGGAGTTATTTAATTGTCTATCTAGTCGTTGACTGGTTTAGCAAGATATTTCTTAGACGTAATGTTTTCCGCAATCTGGATAGCTGTTGCAGAACGCTTCAGGTCGCTGAAAATGTTTTCTGCCGTCTCGCGGAGTGTTTTATGGACAAACATCTTAGGAGCGAAGAAGCCTGCGTCAACGTATTTTGCGTAGGTCACAAGAGTGGCTTTACCACCTTCGACCGGCTCGAATTCC
>JACMKL010000412.1 GCA_014380105.1 Candidatus Melainabacteria bacterium | reverse complement strand
TGACGCAAAGGTAAAACTTGGATTGTTTGAGGACCCCTACAGATACATTGATGAAAAACGTGTTCAAGTAGAAAAGCTCTCGGCAGACAAATTAGCACTCAGCAAAGAAGCTGCACTCAAGAGCATGGTGCTCCTGAAGAATCAAAATGAAGTGCTGCCACTTAAGGCAGATCAAAAAATTGCCTTTATCGGGCCACTCGTAAAAGATAAAAGAAATGTGATTGGCAGCTGGAGTGCAGCTGGCGACTGGAAGTACGCTACAGATATCTGGCAAGCTCTTGAGACGAAATATGGTGCCAATAAATTTCTTTTTGCCAAGGGATGCAATTTGGTGCAAGACAAAGGCATGATTGAAAAACTCAATCGTGATGGGGCAATGTTGACACTAGATCCTAAAAGTTCTCAAGATCTGATCAGCGAGGCTGTTGAGACTGCCAAGCAATCTGATGTAGTTGTAGCTGTCCTTGGTGAGCCGTTCATCATGACTGGAGAAGCCGCATCCAGGAGTGAGATTGGTTTGTTTTCTAATCAAATGGATTTGTTGAAAGCGTTGAAGCAAACCGGTAAGCCAATAGTTTTGGTTTTGATGAATGGACGACCTATGACACTGGAATGGGAGAATGCAAATCTAAATGCCATTCTCGAAACTTGGTTCGCTGGTACTAAGGCTGGAGATGCCATCGTCGATACTTTATTTGGCACCGCCAATCCTTCTGGGAAATTGTCGATAACCTTTCCTCGAAATGTCGGACAAATTCCAATTTATTACAATGCCAAAAGCACCGGCCGCCCGTTTACACCGAATGAGAAATTTCATTCCCAGTATCTAGATGTTCCGAACACTCCGCTTTTTCCATTTGGCTATGGACTTAGCTACACTAATTTTGAATATAGTGATGTCTCGCTCAGTTCACCAACACTGCGACCTGATCAAACTCTGGCTATTACAGCAACAATAAAAAATACTGGAAGAGTCACCGGAGTCGAAACTGCGCAGCTCTACGTGCGTGACTTCGTTGGTAGCATTACGCGACCTGTCAAAGAGTTGAAAGGCTTTGAGAAAGTCGAACTGAAGCCAGGTGAATCTAAGATTGTCACTTTCAAATTGACTAGTGACGACTTACCTTTTTACGATTCGGATTTGAAATATGTGGCTGAGCCTGGTGAGTTTCAAGTCTTTGTTGGACCCAATAGTGATGTGAGCCATTTCTCGAGATTCGTGTTTGCGAAATAACTATTGCTCAGTTTCCCTTGAGATTTTTCGGTGTCCAAGTGGATACCAGTATGCCTCTGAAGTCGCTACTGTCTGATCGGTGGATAGTCGAATTTAATTCGCTAAATGTCGCAAAATAATTGTCAATAGACAGATATTCGTATGCAGTAGTACTAATATCTGTCAGTTGCCGTCAGGCATGTCTAGTTTCTTCAACGGAAAAACTGTAAATGATGAACCTCAAACCATTATCCCTACTTCTTTCAATCGGCGGTGGACTAATGATTGCTTCTGGAGCCCTGGCAGAGACTGTCAAACTCGAATTCCCAGCAGCAAGTCCAGCCTGCACATTGAAGCAGCGCGTCGGCTTGACAGACGTCGAAATCAATTATTCAAGACCTGGTGTCAGAGGTCGTGAAATCTTCGGAAAGCAGCTTCCTTACGGTCAAGTTTGGCGCACCGGTGCAAACGGCGCAACTAAAGTCGTGTTCAGCACCGATGTGAAATTGAATGGCAATACCATCCCAGCTGGTACCTATGCTCTGATGACAATTCCAGGCAAAGATGAATGGACCGTTATCATCAACAAAGGTGCTGAGCAATGGGGCTCATACAAATACGACGAGAAAGCAGATGTAGTGCGCTTTAAAGTTAAGCCTCTTACTTGCGACAAATCGCTCGATGCATTCACCATAGAATTCAATGATCTGCGTGATTCATCATCTACCTTGAATTTGGCATGGGACAAAACTGTTATTCCAATCAAATTGGAAGTTGATTACATCGACAAATTGACAGCAGACATCGACAAAGCAATGTCATCTGACGAAGCTAAAAAGCCATACTTCCAAGCTGCAAAGTTCTACCTGGACAATGGCAAAGATTTGGCTAAAGCGTCTAAGTGGATCGATGCTGCTATCGCAGAACGCGAAGCATTCTACATCGTTCATGTGAAAGCACAAATCCTCGCAAAACAAGGCGAGAAGGCAGCTGCTTTGACAGCCGCTAAGCGCTCTAAAGAATTGGCTGAAAAGTCCAATGATGGCGCTTATGTGTTGTTGAACAATGAGTTGATCCAAAAACTACAGTGATCAAAATAGCTGCCACCACTTTCCGGTTGCCGCTTTTAAATTGGTGGCGTTGCGCAACTGCTTTTTTGTTGATTTGCGCAACGTCGCTTTTTACTAATACCGCTTTAGGAAACGAAATGAAAATCGATTCCCCACAAGTTATTTTGCATGAATTAGAGAGCTTGCGCCAGATGGGCAGTGTGCTCTACATTGCGGCTCACCCAGATGACGAAAATACAGAATTACTAGCTTATCTTGCGCTCGGGCGAAAGTATCGGACCGCCTATCTCTCTTTAACTCGCGGAGACGGCGGACAGAATGTTCTTAGTGCCGACATGGGAGAAAAACTTGGTGTCGCGCGCACGCAGGAATTGCTTGTTGCAAGACAAATTGACGGTGCCAAGCAATATTTCTCCAGAGCGATTGATTTCGGATTCTCAAAAGATTATCAGGAAACACTAAAAGCCTGGGACAAGCAAGAAGTGCTCTCTGACATGGTTCGCGTTATTCGCACTTTTCGTCCCGATGTGCTGATCACACGTTTTTCGCCAAGTCCAGGTGGCACCCACGGACACCATACTACTTCGACTGTGCTTGCTCTTGAAGCATTCAAATTAGCAGGGGATTCAAAAGCGTTTCCTGAGCAGAAGCTAGCACCATGGCAGCCCAAGCGAATTCTCTGGAATACGTCGATTTGGCAAAAAGAGAAGATTGCAAATACGCCAATCTTGAAAATTGAGTCGACAGGAAAAGACTCTATTACGGGTGAAACATTCCATGAGATAGCAAGCCAGAGTCGTGCCATGCACAAGACTCAAGGCTTCGATTCTTACCGCATTCCAGGCGTTGCCGGCGAGAAGAGATACGAGTCGTTTCAGCAATTGAATGATGAGAAACCACTAAAAGATATCATGGACGATGTCGATACCAGCTGGAATCGTGTCAAAGATGGCACTGAAATTGAGAAGTCAATTTCAGATATTATTTCAAATTTTGATAGCAAAGATCCCGCTGCGAGTTTGCCTCCATTGTTGAAGCTGCGCAGTCAACTCAGCGCTTTGCCGGAAAAAGACTCGGTCATCAAGGAAAAGCAAATTCAGTTGGATACGATATTGCAGGGTTGCCTGGGTCTGAAAACAGTCGCTGGCATCAGTCACTCTGATGTAGTGCCGGGAGAGTCGGTCAAGTTTCATGTCTCTTCAACTCTTCATTCAAAAGTTCCCGATAGCGTCTCTGTTAAATGGATTTCTGTTCGATTCCCAACCTTAAACAAAGAGATTAGAAGAGGCGTCGAGTTAAAACACAACGAGCCAAGTGCTTTTGATACTGTTGAAGTTTTGCCGGAGACTACGCCTCTCACTCAGCCTTATTGGCTCAGAGCGGATAGCACTCCTGGCATGTTTCATGTAGATGATCCGAATTTGATTGGCACCGCCGAAAACACTCCGTCACTGCCGCTTGAGTATGTTTTTGACATTGCCGGACAGACACTTGTAATTCATGATGAGCCGCTGCAGGTAACTACTGACTCGATGGGGACTGAAACTCGTCGCCGCCTCGATGTGATTCCGCCCGTGTCTCTGCGTTTCACTTCCGACGTAGTCGTTATGACACCAGGGACTTCACGTTCTGTTGAAGTTGAGATAAAGACGGCGCGAGCAAATTCGTTAGGAACATTGAGTTTGGAAGCACCGACTGGTTGGAAAATTGAGCCAGCGAAGCAAAAATTCGACCTTGCCACAATTGGTCAAAGTGCTAAATTCACTTTCAGCGTCACCGCACCTCAGAAATCTGAGACCACAAAAATAACTGCTTCTGCCGAAATGCATGGTGTCAAATTTCACAATCAACGCCAGGAAATTAGCTATGGGCATATTCCACGCCAATTGATTCAGCCACCGGCAGTGGTGAAAGCCGTAAGTCTCAAACTTGTGATCAAAGGAAAGACGATCGGTTATCTTCCTGGTGCTGGCGATACTTTGCCTGAAAATCTTCAGCAAATGGGTTATGCCGTAAAGGTTCTGGATGACGCAAATCTGACTGCTAAGCAGCTGGAAGGAATTGACGCCGTTGTACTCGGTGTGCGCGCCTTCAACGTGCGCAATAAAATCGGTGATGCCATGCCAACGCTTTTCACTTATGTGGAAAATGGCGGAACAGTAATTGTTCAATATAACCGACCAGATAAATTGAAAGCCGAAAAAATCACACCATACGACCTCCATATCTCTCCAGATCGCGTCACTGACGAAAAAGCGACAATGACGTTTTTAGCGCCTGATAACGCGGTGCTGAATGTTCCAAATAAAATCAGTCTCGCCGACTTTGACGGTTGGGTGCAAGAGCGCGGGCTCTATTTCCCGAATCAATGGGATGCGCATTTCACGCCGGTATTAGCGTGTAATGACACTGGCGAAGCACCAACAAAAGGTGTTCTATTAGTTGCTAAGTACGGAAAAGGTCATTATATCTATACAGGTCTAAGCTTCTTCCGCCAACTGCCGGCTGGCGTTCCTGGCGCCTATCGATTATTTGCAAACATGGTGTCTATCGGTAAATGAAAGATATCCCAGTTTCTGAAACAGCCGTGCCAGACGATCGATTGACCGGTTTGCCGTGGCCGAAAACATGGAACGGAGCGTACATTTTTGTCGTCTGTCATTTTGTCTTCTGGATTGTGCTGCTCGTTTGCCTGAGGGAATACTGTCAATGAACGAGCTGGACATTGCTGTCCTAATTGGTTCTATTTTCAGCATTGCCTTATACGGCATGTGGCATACGAGAAATCGCAAAGATTTAGATAGTTACATGAGAGGAAGTGACCATAGCCCCTGGTGGGTGATTGGTCTTTCCGTAATGGCGACGCAAGCAAGTGCCATCACATTTCTGTCCACACCAGGTCAGGGTTATTTGAGCGGAATGAGCTTTCTTCAAGTTTATTTCGGCGTGCCGATAGCCCTGATCCTAATCTCAGTTTTTTTCTTGCCCATCTTTCACAAACTCAATGTCTACACGGCATATGAATTTTTAGAAAATCGCTTTGACACCAAAACGCGATTACTGGGCGCTGCTTTATTTCTATTGCAACGCGGTATAGGCGCTGGACTGACAATCTACGCACCTGCAATCGTTTTATCTACTGTTTTTGGTTGGTCACTGCAGTGGACCATAGTTAGCAGTGGCTTACTAGTGATTGTCTACACCGTTGTCGGTGGCACGGATGCTGTCACTGTCACTCAGAAATATCAGATTGGCATAATATTTCTTGGCATGATTACCGCGTTTTGCATGTTAATAGGAAAATTGCCACCAGGTCTTTCTTTTGGTGACGCCATGCATATTGCGGGTGGGTTTCAAAAACTCAATGCCGTCAATTTTTCTACGAGCCTCAACGAAAGATATACGTTTTTCTCCGGAATTCTGGGCGGGACATTCTTGATGCTGTCGTATTTTGGCACCGACCAGTCGCAAGTGCAGCGCTATATAGCCGGGCACTCGTTGCGCGAAAGTCGACTTGGTCTATTATTCAACGCTGTTTGTAAGATACCAATGCAATTTTGCATCTTACTTCTGGGCGTCATGATGTTTGTTTTCTATCAATTTGAACAACCACCATTATTTTTCGATTCCGTTTCAAACAAGTATATGAATACACAGAGAAGCGATCAAAAACTGGTCGCACTGGAGAGCGGATTCAAGTCCGCGCATGAAAGAGGCAAGCATAATCTCGAAACCTGGATGCACGCAAAGCATGATGGCAACCAGGCACAGGCGGCGTCCGCATTCATCGCCGCAGCAGCTGCGCAACAAGAGGCTGAAGAAATTCGATTGGAAGCAGCCAAGGAGTTGTCTGCAAAAAACACCGACATTAAAGCAAATAATGCCGACTATGTGTTTATCACTTTTATTTTGCGCGAATTGCCGCACGGCGTCATAGGCTTATTGATTGCAGCATTCTTCGCGGCAGCACTTTCCTCGAAAGCGGCAGAGCTGAATGCGCTCGGCACAAGCTCCACCATGGACTTTTATAAGCGTGTCGTAAATCGTGAAGCAACTGACGGGGAGTGCCTCATTGCCACCAAAGCCTTTACCGGCATCTGGGGCATTGTCGCCATAATTATTGCGCTCTTTGCACAGTTGTCCGAGAATCTCATTCAAGCAGTCAACATTTTGGGATCAATTTTCTATGGTGTCATGCTGGCACTTTTCTTAGTGGCATTTTTTATCCGACGCGTTGGTGGCACCGCCATTTTCTGGTCAGCCCTGGTCGCGCAAACCCTGGTCTTTATCCTCTACAACAGCCTGACGATATCCTATCTCTGGTATCCGCTCATCGGTTGTGTTTCGTGCATCATTTTAAGTCTTATCCTGCAAGCAATTCTCGGTAGCAACCAAAAACCAATTGAAGAGTACACAGCATGACCACACCAATAATATGTTTTGGACAACAGCCTAGCGGATTTTTTCCGAAGCGGTTTTTGGTTTCGAAAATTCTTACCGCTCATCGATTAAAAGATGAAATTGGTGGTGAAATTGTTTTCTTCTATCATGACAGCGACCACGATCCTCGCGAGACCAGAACAGTCTTGCGCCATCGCACAACAGATGAGCCTGCTCAACTCAATTTTACTTTCGAGAATAAGACTCAGCGAAAGTTTAGTCCTTTATATTTAAAACGAATTTCTGATGGCTGGAAAGAGAAAACTATTTTGCAGCTGCCAAATTATGTCGGGCACCCGCTCATCGACCTGTTTAAAAAGACTACGGCTTCAAACGTCGCTGATTTCTGTCTGGAAATGTATGGCTACATGGGTCTCCTTGAGGGAATGACAGTTGTGCGCTCGAGCAGCCCGGAGTTTCGCAACAAGGCTCGTGATATCACGGACTTCTTCGTTGATGTTCCATACGACAATGAGATTGTACGGGCGCGATTTGCCGATAATGCTTTAAAATTGCACGAAGGCGGCAATGCTTACGTTGATGTGCCACTGGTGGATTTCAAGAAGGAGCAGCTCAGCCCCACGCGCGATAGCCGCCTGCTCTGGATGCAATCGGTAATTAATTGCACCCATTACGTTGCAGGTGCTGGCGAGCGAGCTTACCTCAAAACAGAGGAAGCGCCGGAAATTGAATTTGTGACTCGCGATGACATCGATAGATCTGAGGAAGCGTACATTGACCTCTCCTGACTCCCCATCACTGCTGATATTCGGCGCTCACCCAGATGATATTGAGTTTGGTTGTGGTGCCGTGATTGCGGTAGAAACGCGCTCAGGACAGACGGCTCATTCAGTGGTTTGCTCGCTGGGTGAGGCCGCAACAAACGGAACACCTGAAGAGCGCAAGGCAGAATCAACATCAGCCGCAAAATTATTGGGTTCGACAATTGAATTTATTAAACTCGATGGTGATTCGCATCTAGAAATCAAAAGCGAGCATACGATAAAGCTTGCTGAGTTGATTCGTAAATATCGACCGAACATTCTTTTGGCACCAACATGCTACGAAAATCAACATCCCGATCACTGGCGTCTGGGTCAAATGGTCCGTGATGCCGCGCGTATAGCACGCTATGGTGGCATGAAAGAATTGAAATCGCATAAAGCGCACGCAATCAATCAATTATTTTTCTATGCAGTCACTCCCGAGGGCGAACCACGTGATACCACTCCAATTTTGATAGATATTTCTGCGCCGGAAATTATCACTGTATGGACAGCTGCGATGAATGCCCATGTCACCCAAGCTGCATCGAGAAATTACATTGAATTACAACTTACGCGCGCAAAGTTAATGGGCGCAAGAGCGGGAGTAGAATACGCAACGGCGCTTTTCCCGAATGACCCAATGGTATTTGAATCGCTCGCACACGCGGGCAAGGGAGCGCGACGTTTTTAGATGGTTACCGCAAAGCCTTTGAAAATTGGTATTACCTGTTATCCGTCAGTCGGAGGCAGCGGTGTGATTGCCACCACTCTGGGAATCGAACTCGCCGAACGCGGACACGAAGTTCACTTCATCAGCTATGACCGTCCGTTCCGTCTCCCTTTGGATGCTCCACGAATTTATTTCCACCAGGTCGTAATCAACAGTTACGGATTATTTAAATACCCTGACTACACGTTGCCGCTCTCGGTTGAAATGGCAAAAGTCAGCTGCAAACACAACCTGGACATATTGCACGTTCACTATGCGGTGCCTCACGCAACTGCCGCCATTCTCGCGCGTTGCATGTTAGCTGCTGACAAACAACCGAGAGTTGTAACCACTCTACACGGCACCGACACAACCCTACTTGGCGCAGACCCTGGCTACGGACCTGCCATTTTGCATGCCCTCAATCAATCGGATGCGGTCACAACTGTTTCTTCATTCCTGGCTAAAGAAAGCCGACGCGTTCTCAGTTTTGAAGGTCCGATGGCGGTTATTCACAATTTCTTTGAACCGAAGAGACCAATTCGCAGCAGAGAAGAAGTTCGGCAAGAGCTTGGTATTGGCGATGAAATGATGATCTTGCATTCCTCAAATTTGCGTCCTATGAAACGTATCGATCTATTGCTCGAATCAATTGCCCGCGTTCGTCAGCGTGATGCCTTTAAGCTTGTTATTTTGGCTGGCGGAGATTTCTCTCCTTTCAGGGACGATGTAAATCGGCTTGGACTCGAAGACAAGATAATAATTAGAGAAAACGTTCTCGAGATTGAAGATTATCTGCAAGCTGCTGATTTAGCATTCTACACATCGGAAAGCGAAAGCTTTTGTTTGAGCATTCTCGAAGCAGCCTTCTTTGGTTGTCCGAGCGTTGCCACCAATGTTGGTGGTATCCCAGAAGTTGTCGAAGACGGAACAACTGGCTTACTGATTGACTTTGGTGATGCAGATGGCCTGGCACGAGCAATTGAAAAAATGATCGAAGACGTCCCATTGCGTCAGAGGCTTGGTGCCGCTGCTAAGTTAGCTGCACAGAGAAAGTTTTCTGCAGAAGCAATAATTCCACGTTACGAATCTCTCTATTACAATCTTCTGACGTCACCCCAACGGGACGTTCTCCAATCTCTCGACCACCCAATAAACTGTTAGAGTTTTAAATTCCTTTAACAGGTTGCCAGGCAGTTTGCCTACTGCGTAGTTGCTGTTTATAGTTCGAAACTCCGCCGTGCAAGTGCATCAAGATTGCTGTTGTTTTCATCAATCTATTAGCCCTTTCACGAGCCGCAGGTTCTTTTGATGTGACCAGCTCAAATAGAGGTCTGCATGTTTCAATCGCAGAAGGAATGAAGAATTGTGCGTTGAAGACATGATGACCAGTCCGCAATTTGGATTTCTGAATGCCTGTGTATAAGATGCGCTCACTTACATTGACTTCGGAGAAATCAACGTCGCCTCTATCTGTGATGAAGAGATGATTTCCTGGAGCAACTGCAAATTTGCGATCACTGTGGTGGAGAGTGACTGCATGTTGATGTCGATCGTCCAGATTGAAGATCGCCAATCCATCTTCGTTTGCCATCGCAAGGACGAGCGAATTGGGAGCGATGGTCACAGGGCCGAATTTGGTGTCGAGAACAGCAGTTGTTTCAACTGGTGAGCAGAGCAAGTTGCCGTTTGCAAAATCGACTTTCGTCACTGCGCCTGACCGTCCGTTGGCAGCAGGTTTGTCTTTACTCTCTTTATCTACATAACCAACCAGAACTTTTGCATTCTGTGCCTGTGTCGCTGTTGCACTTGCTTGCGCAGCGCCATTCACTTTGGCTTCTTTCATCGAAAGTGCTTCGATAATTCCATACGTTTGAGCTGTGCGACCAAATGTGTAGATGTTTCTCGGCATCATTGGAATTGATGATATTTGAACGAATCTATTTAACTGCTCTTCCTGGTCCAATTGACCCTGAGATAGCGATGGCAATGATGAGTTAATTGCTGGCAGAGTCAGATTGTTTGCTAAAGACGAACCTGGGCTCGAGAGTTGCGAATTCGTCAAGGTTGGCGAAGTGTTAGAAGGAAATATCGATGAGAGCGACGAGCCCGCGAATGCTGGAGCACTCGACGAGTCAAGGGATGATGTTGTCGCTGCTGCAGAAGCTGGTGTCAGTGCTGGTGCTAGTGCTAGTCTTTGCACGCTAGTTGATTGTGAAAGCATGCCGTATGCTGCAAGTAATGCAGCGTGAGCAGCTGTTCCGACTGGCGGATCAGCGGTGATTGTGACGCCGCCCCCTAGAACAATCGAACCAACTGTGTCGCCGCTGAAATCGATATTTCGACCTTCTGCGTTCAGCACATTGTTAGGTGCGGCCGCTGTGATACCAGGCGTTCCGAAGTAGACAACGCCGCCGAGAGTTTCATTGACAGTGACATTCGGAGGTGTCGGACCAGTTTGATTTTTCGGTTTCGCTCCTGTGTTGATGGTGACATTGCCAACGTTGGCTACCGTTGAAGAGCCCAGCAGAGTAGCGTTGCTGCCAATAACGACAGTGGCGGTTTTTGAGTCTGCCGAAATGTAAATATCACCCCCACTCGCTGTGATTTGAGCTCCAGTTCCTACATTGATGTTGCCAGTTTTAGTGCTCAATCTAATTCCGCCAGTGCTGTTGGCTGCACCAGCGGCGGTGATAATGTTTGCAGTATTTACATCACCAATTGCAGTGATCGTGAAACTTTGACCAGCAGTGGAATTGCCCAAATTGACCGGACCGGTTGCCAGGCTTTCGAGAAATACATGTCCACTGCCACTGGTGTTGGCGCTCACGTTTGCCGCGTTGATATCTAATCCGTCTTTCGGTTTGGTGCCGATAATAGAGCCACCATTACTGACCAGCACAACGCTGTTGCCATTTACAGCGCCTTTCTTCGCTGCATCGATGTTTCCTGCACCGGTAGATGTAATGTTCACCACCGTAGACGTTGAGGTGCCAACTGTCTCCACTAATTTGATTGCGCCCGCTGCGGTGAGGTTTACTTGCCCACCTTCCACGGTTTCAACATCGACTGCCCCATTGGAGTTAAATGTGAATATACCGTTTGCTCCTGCGCTGGAATCACGAAGAGTGACTGGACCTGTTGAAGTTGAAGATACGCTAGCGTTGCCAGTGTTGCTCGTCACATTGACGGCAATCAATGTGGC
>JACMKL010000411.1 GCA_014380105.1 Candidatus Melainabacteria bacterium | reverse complement strand
GTCCTTCAAAGATTTGACCGGTGGAGCCATCAATTGAGATTACATCTCCTGCGCGCAAAGTTTTACCGGAGACGGACATCTCGCCCTTCTCTAAATTGATCTTCAGTGATTCACAGCCGGCGACGCATGGCTTACCCATGCCGCGAGCGACAACAGCAGCGTGGCTGGTCATGCCACCACGACTGGTGACAACACCTTCTGCATTTACCATGCCATGAATGTCGTCTGGGCAAGTTTCGATTCTGACCAAAATGACCTTTTCACCTTTTTGAGTAGCACCTTCGGCAGCATCCGGATCAAAAACGATTTTGCCAATTGCAGCACCAGGACTGGCGTTTAAGCCAGTTGCAAGCAAGCGACCTTCTTTCTTTGCTTTATCTTTGTCAGCAGCCACGAAAGATGGAAGCAAGAGTTGATTGAGTTGAGTTGGTTCAACGCGTACCAAAGCTTCATCGCGAGCAATGATGTCGTCATTTGCCATATCGACTGCAACTTTGACTGCGGCAGCAGCAGTACGTTTGCCTGTGCGAGTTTGCAAAATGAATAGTTTTCCACTTTCGATGGTGAATTCAATATCTTGCATTTCGCGATAGTGCTTTTCTAATTTTGCAGTGGTGGCAAGCAGCTCTTCGTATACCGCAGGCATTTCCTTTTGCATTTCAGAGATTTTCTTCGGCGTACGGGTGCCAGCAACAACGTCCTCACCTTGCGCGTTTACAAGATATTCGCCGTAAAGAGCTTTGTCACCAGTAGATGGATTGCGAGTGAAGCAAACACCAGTTCCCGATTCGTCGTTCAAATTACCAAAAACCATCGCTTGCACATTTACTGCCGTGCCAAGGTTGTGGTCGATTTTATTGAGGTTGCGATAATAAATAGCACGGCTATTGTTCCAAGAGCGAAAAACAGCTTCAATAGCGCCTTCTAATTGGTTTGCCGTATCTTGTGGGAAGTCTTTCGAGGTTTCTTTTTTGACCAACTCTTTGTATTTCAGAACGAGTTTTTTCCAATCGTCAGCACTTAATTCGGTGTCAAGCGTTTTACCGAGGTCCTCTTTCATATCTTCCAAAAGGTCTTCAAAGCGATCTTTGTGCACTTCTAAAACAACATTGCTGTACATCTGAATAAAGCGACGATAGCTGTCATACGCAAAACGCGGATTATTAGTCAGTTTGGCGAGGCTTTCGACAGTCTTATCATTAAGTCCCAAATTCAAAATTGTGTCCATCATGCCAGGCATCGAAAATTTAGCACCAGAGCGCACCGACAACAACAGAGGCTTGTCCAGGTCGCCAAGTTTACGATCGACTTGCGCTTCCACTGTTTTCAATTCGCTCATCACTGAATCAAAGAGTCCGTCTGGGAGTTTCTTCCCGTGCTCATAATATTCGCGGCAAACATCAGTTGTAATTGTCAGACCCGGTGGCACATTCACACCAGATGAGGTCATTTCTGCCAATCCAGCACCTTTGCCGCCCAAAGTTTCGCGCATCGTCTGCGAACCTTTTTCGTTGAGAGCCTTGAAGGCATCCGGGAAAAGGAAGACTCGTTTCAAATCTACCGTTTGACTTTGCCCTGTGGTGGTGCCCATATGCGCGTACTCCCTGCTTGTTGGTTGTTAGTGCTAGTGCCTTAGGTGTAAAAAGATTTCGCTTGAGGTTTCCTCGATTGCTTTTGCCGAAACATCAATGACATGGCATTTCAGTTCTCGGAAAATTTTCTTTGCGTATCGCACTTCCTGCCTGATACGGTCGGGATCTGCGTAGTCGTTTTCTGAACGCATTCCCAAAACGATTGAGCGAGTGGTGCGAATTTCTTGCAGCAAATAAGGGTCAATGGCAAGTCCAAAGATTTTTTTAGGATTGATTTGAAACAGCGAGAGGGGCGGGTCGACGCCAAATACGAGAGGAACGTTTGCAGCCTTTAATCCGTAGTGGTGCGCAAGATACATGCAGTTTGGAGTTTTACTTGTACGCGAGACACCAACCAAAACAATGTCTGCTTGCTTGATTCCATCAGGGTTTTTGCCATCATCAAAGCGAATTGCAAAATCAACGGCCTCTATGCGCTTGAAATATGTTTCATCCAAAAGATGCAAACGTCCAGGCTGCGAAAGTGGTGCAGTCTGAGTGATGCTCGAAATTCTTGAAATTAATGGTCCGAGCAAGTCGATGGTCGGAATGAAAAACTTCGCAGCTTCAGCTTCAAGAGTTTCGCGATACTCCGGAAGTACGAGAGTGTAGGCAATAATGGCTCGACCATTGGCGCACTCACGCACCAGTCCGGCAAGCTGCTGGCAACTTTTGACCTGGGGCAGCCGATAAATGGATGCACGCCCAGGTGGAAACTGTACTAAAGCGGCGCGACCGACAGCCTCTGCGGTTTCGCCTGAAGAATCTGAAACAGTAAAAACGACAAGTTCACTGGCATCGGCTGCCAACTTTTTTTGATCATTCTTTTGATCATCAACTGCTGCTGTTTCCCTGTTGTCCAAAGGACGCTCCAGATGAATAACATGACGAGCGGACGCCGAGAAAACAAGTTTTGCACGCAAAAGGCAACGAACTCCAAATTGTCTCTATATTCTTTATTGTCTATATCTCTTTATAGATAGAGGGGGATGTTTGAGCGCAGGAGATTTCAGCTCGGGACAATCGCCGCTGGGTGCTGAACTTTGCGCAGAACATGTAAGAGGTCAACGCCAGACGATATCACCTTGATCAGATTGCCCTGATTAACGCGCGGCACACTAATCGATGGGCTATGCTCGATCGCGCCCAAATAAGAAATATTCGTGCGGGACATAAGCGCCAGTTCGAGCTCCGACCGCGTCATTTGCAATTGCTGAGACGGGGGAAACTCATTGGTTTCGACAGTCGTCACTCCAACTATTCGCGCTTCTCGACTATTTAGATAGCTGAGGGCAAGAATAATCTTTTCAAGTGCATCTTTATTATGTTT
>JACMKL010000410.1 GCA_014380105.1 Candidatus Melainabacteria bacterium | reverse complement strand
TGCTCTCTTCTACAATTGTGGGAGGAATGAGTGCAGCGTCAATGGTGTCCCCAAGTCCAATGACGTATGCAGGCACTCAGGCTGGTGCCAGCTTGATAATGAATGTTTTGGGAATGGTCGAATCAGGTCAACAAAAGCGCGCTCGCATTAGTCAGCAAGAATGCATCATGCTTTATACAATGGTGCGTGCCACAGCAGATAAGCTTGTCGACAATTATCGTGACTATAAAAAGAGTGTTACTAAAATGGACCGTGCCGCAAAACGTTTGCAGACTTTGCAAACGATGATTGCAGAGTCACGTTCTGGTCAAGACGCTGCTAAGCAGATTGATATGGAATATACCCTTGATAAAGCGCAAGGCGATGTAGAAGAAGTTGGCGACGATTGCCGCAGACATCGCCAACAGCTAATCGATCTGGCTGGCAATGACGCAGTCGAAAAACTTGACCAACAACTCGCAGATCAACAAAGTTTGCCGAAAGACGACGCGTCCAATGTGCAAATAGTTAGTTCTGAAAACAATAATGGTGTGGTGCCGGTAGCCGAGAAAGAAGTTGAGACAAAAGCTCCTCCCAAAGAAGGTGCTGGCGGATTCAACCCTGCCCAACTATCGAAACAATACGCTGCTGAAAAAGTTGCGAAAGAAAAAGCTGCAAAAATAGCTAAAGCAGATGCTGAAAAAAAGTCAAAAGCGGCAAAAACTCCACCTCTGACGCAAAAAGCACAGTACGCAATCCCTAATGGCAAATTGCCAATTTAGTGATATCGAGACATAAAGGATAAATCGTGGGCATTAATCAAAGATGGTTTGTTTGGATCATCCTTTTACTCTGTGTCGCCGCGATTCCTGTTGGACTGATGAGCAAATCAGACAGAAGCGATGCGTCTGATACGGGTGAAGATGGCTCTGATTTTCTGACCTCGCGGATGAAGTATAAAGATCGCATCCAAGTTATTCGCTTAACTGGAATGATCATCGATAAGGGTGATGGTGGCTTACTTTCAAAAGCTGGCACATCAACCGTCTGTATCAAACAGTTGAGAAAAGCGGCAAAAGACGAACATATCAAAGGTGTTTTACTCCGTATCAATTCACCTGGTGGCACTGTTCCCACGTCTCAAGAAATTACTCAAGCAGTGACAGTTTTGCGCGATGCA
This sequence comes from Candidatus Melainabacteria bacterium, assembly GCA_014380105.1. GTDB lineage: Bacteria > Cyanobacteriota > Vampirovibrionia > Obscuribacterales > Obscuribacteraceae > QKMZ01. Next base: position 2,804 of record JACMKL010000410.1, on the reverse strand, counting down.
GGTAAACCTGTATACGTCTCTATGTCTGACTTGGCAGCGTCTGGCGGTTATTATGTTGCCTCTGCTTCCGACAAAATATTTGCTCAGCCGGGCACCATCACTGGTTCTATTGGCGTAATTATGAGTTTGATGAATTTCAAAACTCTCGGCGACAAAGTTGGCGTCAATTCAGTGGTAATAAAGTCTGGTCCGTTTAAGGATATGGCTTCTCCATGGCGCGCTATGACTGAAGGCGAGCAGAAGGTTTTGCAAGCACTGATTGATGACTCGTACGATCAATTTGTAAACGCAATAGCAAAAGGTCGAAGAATGAAAGTTGATGACGTCAAAAAAATTGCTGACGGTCGCATTTATTCTGGCAGACAAGCTAAAAAAATCGGGCTCGTAGATGAGCTTGGTGGCTACGATGATGCTTTAGATGCCCTTCAAGAAACATGCAAAAAGAAATATGCGCTGAAAGATAGATTACCCGTCGATGACAAAAGTAGTGAGAGTCTAATTGCTTCGCTTCTAGAATCTTCTGCGGGTACGAATCTGTTTTCCACTTCGCCATCACATCTCAATGCAGGTCTGCTGGACGATCCGGAAGCAACATTGTCTCAACTCTTACTTTCGAAATTCCACAAGCAACCACTCTGGATGATGCAATAGTTGTTGGAAAAAACGAGCCAGTCATGACAGAAATTACATCCGAAACCCATAGCAATAACATCAGTGAAACCCAGTCAAATAGGCAATGGGCTGACGTCTTTTACGGTGTTCTTGTTGCTCCAAAGCAGACGATGGATATTCTTGCGGATGATGATCGATATAAATCCGATCAGTCTGCCATTTTATTTTCTCTCTCGACTGTCATTCTTTCTTCGCTAATAGCAGGAGCTGCTGCTGCTCACGGCAATTTCGATTTTGGTGGACAAGTTCGAATTATTTTTTGTTTGTTCAGCAGCCTTTTTTGCTGGGCAGTTTTGTCCGGTTTGCTTTATCTAATTGCTCGCATCGTCAGATCTTCGCATCGCAATCCTAGCTCGGCATTTATAGTTAGTGGCTGGACATTTTTGCCACTCTTCTTTGTCCCGCCCGTCCTGACGTTTCTCTCCTATCCGGCAATTGGATGGCTGCTCAGTTTTTTATTGCTAGCCTGGATTTTGCTTCTCCAATGTATTGCTTTCAGCTCCGTTCTGAATTATTCTGCCAAACGAATGATTGCTCTAGTAGTTGGAGTACCAGTGCTCTACAAGCTTTTGTTTTTGGCAGGGCTGACTTTGGCGCTTTCAATTTACTTCTGAAGCGAGACAATCAAACAAAATGTCCGCACCGGAGAAATTAAATATAGAATCGGCACAGATTCCGGTGATAGTGATTGTTGGACCGACTGCTTCTGGGAAGACGGCTCTCAGTTTAAAACTTGCCGAAAAATTGCCGGTCGAAATTGTCGCCTGTGATTCGCGCACGATTTATCGACGGATGGATATTGGCACCGCAAAACCTTCTGCCAAAGAGCAATTGCTGGTTCGTCACCACCTGCTCGATGTGGCCGATGTTGACCAGGTTTATACAGCGGCTAACTATAAAGAAGAAGCCACAAAAGCAATCGACGATATCAGGGCGAGAGGAAAATATCCGATCGTCTGTGGCGGCACAGGGCTTTACGCTCGAGCTTTGTTGGAAGGGTTTTCTATTCCGGCAGTGGCTCCCAATATCGAACTGCGTAATCAACTTAATGCCCTTGCCGAAGAGCAGGGTAACAATTTTTTGTTTGAAAAGTTGCAGGCGCTAGACACGGTCACTGCCCAAAGAGTCAATCCTAATGACCGTTTTCGGGTTGTGCGTGCCATCGAGGTTTCACTCGCCTTAGGAAAACCTTTTTCTGAAGCAGCCACAAAAAACGCTCCGCCATATCCGACGATCTGGATTGGTATGGGAGTGAAAGAAAGGCAATATATAAAAGGATTGATTGAACATCGGTTCGACGAACAGGTCAATGCCGGGCTCATGGACGAAGTCAGAGGTTTGCTCGCGGACTATGGGCAAACGCGTGCCCTGTTAAATGCTGTTCCATATAAGGAAGCAATTGCATATCTTGCCGGTGAAATTTCGATAGAACAAGCCCGTGAACTGTCTTTGATTCACAACTATCAGCTGGCAAGGCGCCAGCTCATGTGGTTTCGGACCAATGAGCGAATTAATTGGTTTATGGTTGACACAGAATCTCGCGAAAATATTTTTTCTGATGTGCTGAATTTGATTTTTAAATTCCATCAATCGATTTGAACTAAGTCATTAAACATATGCTCGAAAAGCTCAGCAGCTAAGTCAATCCAGCCTTCACGGAATGCCTTTGAAAAATGTGGGCAACACGAAATAATTGAGTGCGCAAAATATTTGCTAACAAATTTTCACGTAGAAATCTGCGCTGTGTAATTTTCTTCTTTCGATTGGCTCCGACTGGCGCGTACTTGCTATTGTCCTACGGGCTTGCGTTTTGGGCTGTCGCTAAGAATTGAATTTTCGAAATCGAATCTGATTTTGCCGTTTTAAATTTGCTCGGAGTCAGCATCAGATGAGCATTTTCGAAATCTTGATCTAGACGTAAAGAGATAAAGGGTTATACTGGTAAAAGTTTTGAAGCCCCGGGCCAGGCTAGGTTGGAAGTTTTCGATCAACTTCAACCCAGTAAAGAGAATTAGAAGGTACAAGGCGGCGTTCTCGAATGAAGTATTGCACAACTGATGAATTCAGAGAGGTTGCGTTGCCTTGGAGCGACGGCACACTCTCAGCCCGGTTATGGAAGGCGCGAGGACGAG
>JACMKL010000409.1 GCA_014380105.1 Candidatus Melainabacteria bacterium | reverse complement strand
GGACTTCACCAATTATTTTGAGAAACTACCAAGCAATCAAGCAGAACTTGCACTCTGGCTCGAATCAGACCGGATGCGCTCGCTAAAATTGACTCCGGAAAATTTCCAGAATCAGCTTGAAACAGTCAAAGAAGAAAAGCGTCTCAATTATGACAATCAGCCTTACGTGCCAGCTTCCATTAAATTTGACGAAATGCTTTTCGACAATTGGGTAAACGGTCACCCGACAATTGGATATTTCGAAGATCTCGAAGCGTCCAGTTTGGATGACGTGCGTCAATTCTTCAAAACTTATTACGCACCAAACAATGCAGTATTAGTTGTAGTCGGAGATTTCGACAGCACTGAGATGCGCGGCAAAGTTGAGAAGTATTTTGGCTCGATACCAAGTCAAAATCCGCCTCCCAAGCCGGATGTTGATGAGCCAGTTCAATCAAAAGCAAAATACGCGAAAGTCCAGGATAAGCATGCCAATCTACCAGCGTTCTGGATCGGTTGGAAGGCACCAGGCCGACGAGACCCGGATTATTATGTACTTGGTGTAATCGAAAAACTGCTCTCGGCAGGTGAATCATCGCGTCTCTATCAACGTATGGTCAAAGGCGAGAAATTAGCTCTCAAAGCAGACGCCGGATACGATGAAAGGCGCGGACCTTCAGGGTTTGAGGCTTTTGTTGTATTGAAACCAGGTAATACGGCAGAAAGAGCGCGTGAGGTTCTTTTCGAAGAACTCGAAAAGTTAAAAGTGAAACTGATCACACCGGACGAATTGGAAAAGGCCAAAAACCAAATTCAACGCACCTTATTTGCTAATGGTCATCAATCACTGCAAAGAAGTTTAGGACGCGCTGAGATGCTCGGTGAATACACACTCTTTTTCGGTGACCCGAAACTAATCGACAAAGACCTGGAGTTATATCTCAATGTCACGGCTAAGGACGTTCAACGCGTCGCCAAGTCACTTTTCAATAAAGACGTAGCTTGCGTAGTCGACATTGAGCCGAAGAAAGAAGAACCAAAATCGGAAACAAAAATTTTAGAAACAAAACCGAAAACAGAAGTTTCTGAAATCAAAACCGACGAAAAGAAAACCGGAACGCAGCCGGAAGAGAAGAAAGAAGTAACGCAGGAGACGGCGAAATGAGAGTTAAAGCATTAGCGGCAACCGCACTACTGACAGCCTGCATGCAAATGCCTTTCGTCGCAGTATCCGCTGCAGAAGAGAGCAAAGATGCACAATCAGCGTCCGAAGCCTGGCGCAAGAAGGCACCGGAAGTCGCCACTCCGCGACCTTTTAAATTGCCAAAAATTGAATCATACAAATTGACCAATGGATTATCTGTCCAATTGGTCGAAGACCACCGCTATCCATTTGTGACCTGCGCATTAGGCATCAAAGTCGGCTCCTACTCTGACCCTGCCAATCTCAATGGAGTGGCCGCCATCACAGCGGACATGCTCACTCAAGGCACAAAAAAACGCACAAGTAAAGAAATCGCCGACGAAGTTGACTTCATTGGTGGTGCCGTCAAAGCTGGTGCCGATTCAGATTTTACAATCATAAGCAGCTCGGCACTCTCAAAATACACTGACAGACTGCTCGATTCCTTCCAAGATGTACTCTTCAATCCAACTTTCCCGCAAGCGGAATTCGATTTGAAGAAAGCCAACTTGATTCAAGAATTGGCGATGAAACGCAGCAACCCGGACTTCTTACTTGAAGAACGTTTTGCAAAAGTAGTCTTCGGCGAACACCCTTATGCCTCCATTTCGCCGACACCTGAATCAGTCAAGGCTATCAAACGCACCGACCTGGAATCGTTTCACAAAGCAAATTATTTACCCAATGAAGCAGCTCTGGTAATTGTGGGCGACTTTGATTCTCTAAAACTAAAACCAATGATCGCCAAACAATTTGGCGAACTCTGGAAGCCGGGTCGAATCACACGCGCAGAAGGAGCAGCCGTTCCAACTCGTACCGAACAAAAGATCTATTTAGTCGACCGCCCAGGCTCAGTTCAGTCCAATATAAAATTGGGCAACATCGCAATCAAAAGAACAGACCCGGACTATTACGCACTCAGCCTCGCCAATCAAATTCTAGGTGGTGCTGCCAACTCGCGTCTATTCCTCAATTTGAGAGAACAGAAATCATTCACTTATGGTGCCTACTCTGGAGTTTCTGCTCGCCACGAACCAGGCTCCTTTGGTGCAGAAGCGTCAGTGCGCACAGAAGTGACAGCACCCTCGCTGCAAGAATTTTTCTATGAACTCTCCAGGCTCCGTAATATCAAAGTTGCTGATAAAGAAATTACAGACGCAAAAAAATACATGACTGGCTCCTTTCAATTAGGCTTAGAAACACAGGGCGGATTTGCGCAAAGATTGCTGGAAGGGCAGCTCTATGACCTTCCTCGCGATTACCTAGAGACCTACACTGACAAAATCATGGCAGTAAGCGCCGACGATATTCGCAATGCCGCGCGCAAACACATCGATCTTGGGCACATTGCAATCACGGTTGTTGGTGACGCAAAAACAATCAAACCGGAATTGCAAAACTTCGGAACTGTCGAAGTTTATGATGTTTCGGGAAAAGTTGGAGTAGAAACCAAACCATCCACAAACCCTGGCGGCTGAGAGGCTCACACCAGCCTCAGAAACTTCAAGGTTTCGATCATATAAATAGATAGGCAGGTAATCGACCGCATGGAATCGCTCATTAAGCCAAGCCTGGCGACCAAGTATGGACTTTGCCTGGCAAGTCTAGCGACGGTTCTTCTGGAATTGATGCTGACCCGCATTTTCAGCGCCAGCGCCGGCTACCACTTCGCTTTCATGATCGTTTCGATGACAATGTTTGGCATGACCTTAGGCGCCCTTGTTACCTGGGTCAAGCGTAATCATGATGCCAGTCAAGTTGAAGCGCAGCTGAAATCAAACTGTTTATACTTTGCGATTTCAATTTTGATATCGTATTGCCTGCAAATTCAAGTCAGCAATTATTTAAATGCATTCGGACCAATGGTCTGGATTACAGTCACATTTTTACTCTATTCTTGCCCATTTTATTTCTCCGGACGAGTGATATCACTCTGCTTGACCCGTTTCAAGGAAGTAGGCAAATTATATGCTTTCGACTTGATCGGAGCTGCAATCAGTTGCCCGCTGGTGGCTTTCGGACTTTTATATGTAGATGCACCGACTCTTCTGACCAGCGCAAGCGTGATCGCCAGCATTGCCATGATTTGTTTTGCATACAAGAAAAACGCATCGACCAATCGCAGTTTATTCATCTCGGCACTAGCCGTCTGCCTCCTCTTTGGTGCATCACGAATGGTGCAACCATCCATCAACGTCGCCAATTCGGACCAGCCAGTTGATTACGTCAAGTGGAGCCCGATCGGACGTGTGGTGGCAACAAATTTCACAGGCGTGCCTGTCACCTGGTCAAAAGTGACCGCAATTGAAAGTCAAAAATTACCGCCCATTCCTCAGAAAGGTCTCTATATAGATTGGGGCGCCATGACCGTCATGACGTCGGGAGACGCGAGCAAAGAAAATCTCAAACAAATTGCTCAAGACGTCACTGGAATAGGCAATCTACTGCGCCCTTCATCCACCCTGTTTGTAATCGGCGTTGGTGGCGGACGCGACATTTTGACCGGACTGGAATACGACCAGAAAGTAATTGATGGTGCTGAAGTCAATCCTGCCATTGTCGACATGCTACGCACTAGATATGGTGCTTTCACAGGCAACCTCGCCGACCGACCGGGTGTAACTCTAGTCAACGACGAAGCCCGCAACTGGCTCGCACGCTCAGGAAAGAAGTACGACGTCATTCAATGTTCTCTGGTTGATACATGGGCCGCTTCATCTTCCGGCGCCTTCATGTTGACTGAAAACGTCCTCTACACAAAAGAAGCCTTCGACCTCTATCTCAAACATTTAAAAGACGATGGCGTCCTCTCCATGTTGCGCTGGGGTGACGAAAACGAACCTGCACAGGTCGAGCGCATGCTCAAACTTGCTGCCAGTGCACTCAGAAGCAGAGGCATCACTGATGTGGACAAACACATCATGCTGGTGGCAGCGCAGTTTTCTTTGAGTGATCACTCGATTGGTGCCTTACTGGTATCACCAAAACCTTTCGAACAAAAGGACATCGACACAATCCTGAAGTTCTCAAAGAATCAGCAATACAAATTACTTCTGGTTCCGGGTGTAGCGGCCGTTGAACCATTCAAGGCGATCATTCAAGATACTGCCATACTGTCAGATCCTGAGCTTCCAACTGACGACAAACCATTTTTCTTCAGTCCCACAAAAACTGGAAAAATGAAGAGCTCTCTCGGCGAACCTGTTCAAGAAAGAGGGCTCGACCTTCTTAAATTCACGCTGCTGCTCACATCGATTCTCGTTCTTCTCACAATTGTGATACCAGCCTATTTGATGACACGCCGTCACCTTGGTGCGCTGAAAACGACCATCAAATCAGCATTTTACTTCTCGTGCCTGGGCATCGCGTTCATGCTTGTAGAAGTCGGCATGATTCAAAGACTGACTATTTTGATGGGCAACCCCACTTATGGTCTTTCAGTCGTATTGTTTTCATTACTATTATCGTCGGGCTTAGGCAGCTATTTCGTGCAATCGCTTGTCGACAAAGGTATTGCAGAAAAGAAGCTGATGATTGTCTCACTGGTCGCGTCAGCGCTACTGACCATGCTCGTTTCCTACACGTCATTCTACGTCCTGCCGAGTCTGGATTCCATCTCTCTGCCTGAGCGCATTTTGGTAGCAGTCGTAATTTCGGCACTACCTGGTTTTTTCATGGGCTGGGCATTTCCACTCGGACTCAATTATTTCACGCGCGAAAATAAAGAAATCGGCTCATGGTTATGGGCGCTCAATGGAGCCACTTCAGTACTGGGCTCGATTTTCGCCGCCATTATTTCAATCACCTATGGAATCAAGGTGACCATCGCTTCCGGTGGCATCCTATACTTGCTGGCACTGCTTGGACTGCTCTAACAGACTTTGAATTATCTTATTTAGAATTTCAATTTGAGCCGTTTACTGCTTTTGGAATGTCTAACTGATAACGCTTGTGCACAACAAAACGTCCTTCGGATAAATTCTCCTTGGACGTGACCACGAACATTGGAGCAGGCAAACTTACAATAGTCGCAGTTTGGATAGTCAGCTTCTGCACAGCTGGCGTGTCCTCACATTTATATTCTGTAAATTTAGGATGGTCCAAGAATATGTAGCGCTTCTCAGTATTTTGAAGACCCAGGAAGGCAGCCCGCATGACGCGTCTTTGATCGTGCCCGGCAAGAGTAGCCTTACCCGCTTCAAAAACAGCTTCAAGGCAAGCCCTGTCATTGTATTGATGAGCCAGACATAAGACGATCACGTTGCTTATCAGTAACAACGCAGAGCCAATCATAACGAAGGAAAGACACTTGTCGACGACCTTCGCTTTGGAGTTTTTCGGCTGATTTTCGTCTTTAGCGTCCAGGGGCGTGCTCCCAATGAAGTACCGCACTACCTATACAGTATCTCATCCCTCGACGTTTAACATCTCCCCCAAGAAAGGGAGTTCACGATAGTTCTCAGCAAAATCCAAGCCATAGCCGACGACGAACAGGTCATCAATCTCAAAACCTCTGTAATCTGGCTCAATTTGAACAATACGGCGCGACGGCTTATCTAAGAAGGACGCCAACTTGAGCGTATTCGGGTCAAATTGATCTTTCAAATAATCAAGAAAAAACTTCGCTGTGCGCCCGGAATCGATAATATCTTCAACGACAAGAATGTTACGACGTTTGATATTAGGCAGGTCGAGATAAGGAGCTTGAACATTACCTGAACTCTCGGTACCAGAGCCATAGCTGGAGAGTCGAACAAATTCAATTTGGAGTGGCGATTTGATTTTGATTTCACGCACCAGGTCAGCCAGGAAGCAGAATGCTCCTTTCATGACGCCAATCACGACAAGATTGTCCAGGTCTCTATAGTCATTGCTGATTTCTGCGCCAAGTTCTTTGATTCGACCCTCGATTTTTTCTGCCGAATAAATTTCTCTGATATTGGTGGTGGCGATTTCAGTGGTCATTGCTTCCTACCTCAAACGTGTAATGCAAAAGTTTCTTTTGAATATTTCCGTTGGTCGCGCACAAAAATTGGACGACCTCTCACATAAGTTGCGTCAATCATCCGGTCATCACCAAGGAAGACTAGCGCAGACAATATTTCATCAGTACCCTGATCAAGAATATCGGATGGCGCAGCTGTCTTGGCAGAAGGGTCGACGATAATGAAATCGGCTTCCTTACCAACTTCCAGCGAGCCAAGCTGATCTTCGAGATGCAACGCACGCGCTCCACCCCTGGTGGCGCGGAACAACAACTCGCACGGCGTTATCCAAATGTTTGGTTGAATGAAATTAGCGTCTTTCATGACACCAAACAAAGACATTTGTGGTCCACCGGCAACATCAGATCCCAGACCGAATTCAACGCCGGCATTTTTAATACGCTCGACTGGAAAGACTCCACTTTTCAAAAAGAAATTAGAACTCGGGCAATGTGCCAGCGCACACTTAGCTTTGCCCATCGTCTCCAAATCAGAGTCTTCGAGATGAATTGAATGCGCAAAAATAGAACGGTTTTGCACTAAACCATTGCGATCATAGACATCTAAATAAGATTTTGCAGAAGGGAAAAGCTCAGCGACTTTCTTAACTTCTTCGAGCGATTCAGAAAGATGCGTGTGCATGTATGTGCCGGGATGCTCTTTCCATGCCTTTCCGCACGCTTCCAATAATTTGTCGGTCGCCGTAATTGCAAAGCGCGGGGTAAATGCGTAGAGCAAACGTCCATCGTCATATCCGTGCCATTTGAGAGCTAGAGCCTTAGACTGATCAACGGAAGCAGTCGTATCTTCAGTGAGAGAAGCAGGCGCCAGCCTATCCATCATCACTTTGCCCATGATGGCGCGCGAGCCCTTTTCGGCTGCAACTTGAAAAGCAATTTCAGTGGCGTTTTTATGAATTGTAGTGAAGACAACAGCTAATGTGGTGCCATTCGACGCTAATTCATCAAAAAACCAACGTGCAATTTTCCGAGCATGATCATCGTCATTAAATCGCGACTCAGCTGGGAAAATATATTTCTCAAGCCAGCCAAGCAATGTATCTCCCGACTTTCCTATTTGTGTCACTTGCGGCAAATGAATGTGCAAGTCGATCAGACCGGGCAATATCAGCCGTTTTCCGCAATCGACAATCGATACATCACCGGCCCCCTTGAAGGCTTTGAATTGCTTCGAGAGATCCGCCCACTTGCCAACCGCCAAAATTTTGCCGCTTTGAGACACAGCGAGTGCGCCGTCGCGAATGTCCAAATAACTATCTTCATCTATAGAGCTGACTATGTGCCCACGATAAATGGTTATCTCACGGTCGTCTTGCTTGCTGTCAGTGGACATGGCTGTTTTCGACGCTTCCAACATTCTGGTGCCCTCAAAGGCGAGCGACTATTGTACAAGCACATACATGTACAATCATGATGTGAAAGTTCACTTGAGCAAAAATGAAACTTGAACAAGCAGATTGGCAGACTTTGCTGCCAGTTTTTCGCGAAACCTATCAGATTTGGTCGCCGGGGCTCAGTAGAAGCGATTATCTCGAATATCAAGAAAAACAAATAAACGATCTTTGGGCGAGGCGAAACCTCAGACATCTGGCGCTCATGCGCGGACATAAGGTGCTCTCAAGCTTGAAACTTTCAAAACTCAACCTGCAGATTCGCGACAAAACGATTCAAATTGGCGGAATTGGCGCTGTCTATACGCAATTAGACAGCCGCAATCAGGGCTACGCATCAGAACTGCTTGATCAAACAATTGACCTCGCGAAAGAAGAAGGCATGCAGGCTTTGCTACTTTTTTCAGATATAGACTGTGAATTTTATTCGCGCTTTGGATTTGATGAAATAGGCAGTGCTGATATGTTGATTCATCTTCCGCTCAACAAAAGCGACACACAAATACCGGATCATTTTCGCTTCGAAGGAAACAATACAATAATTGTACAGTCTGATGATAAGCCAATCACAGTTGATCAGCAAAAATTGAGTTTCGAACATCTAGCCGAAGTGGCACGCCACCACCGGCAGTGGCTACGCTTACAACCGTATGGAATTGAGCGGGACGAGCGCTACTTTCACTTTAAATTGATGCGCGAATCTTATTTACACAATCACTCGAGACTCTCATGGCCGGCTCTTAAATTAACGACCGCGTCTTACGACGGAAACATATTGGGCTATGCAATCACTGAAAGTGCAGGCCGCGTCTTGCGTGTGCTCGAAGTAGTTGGCAAAGGACCCACGCGAGATGCAATTTGGGGAGCGTTACTGGTTCGAGCGCTCAAAGAGCGCCTTTCGCGTGTAAGGGCATGGGAAGCCCTGGCGCAAGAATTCGCGCCCAGTTATTCTCTGAATCAAGTTCTGCACAGGCTTGGACTGAAAGCGGTGACCGGAGAGTCTTATAAAGGTCAGCTCAACTACTATCAACGGAGTTGGGGAAAAGGTATGATTATGCCCTTAGAAGAGCAACTGGAAGGGCTTTGCCTGATTAACCCCTGTCCACTAGTTGAATTGGATCACCTGTGACCAGTCAAAATTTACCGTAATGTCACAAAGGCTGCCGATATTGGGTATGTTCTCTTTGGCATCATAATAAAGTGCACTCGATTTTCAGGAGATATCGATGTCCGATCACCTGGCAAGTCATTTATTGCTTGACCAACTAACGGCTGAAGGAACCCGCTTTATATTCGGGTCACTCTCGTCGGCAGAATCTCCTGTTGTGCACGCCACATTCGAGCTGCGCTCCGACATTCATTTTATATCTGCACTTCATGACGAGATTGCCGGGTCAATGGCAATCGGCTATTCGCAAGCGTCTGCCCGTCCTGGCATTCTTACTGTCATGGCAGCACCCGGCTTGGCGAGTGCTCAAACGGCGCTTTACACGGCAATGAAGACACGCGTGCCGCTGGTAGTCCTTGTTGATCAGCAAGACACCCAAATTCTAAGCGATGACCCGCCTCTATCAGCTGACCTATTGCGCCTGGCAGAGCCGTTTGCAAAATGGAGCTGCGAGTTGAAGACTCAAGCCGAAATTCCGAGATTGATAAGACGCGCTTTCCATGAGGCTTTGTCGCCACCGAAAGGTCCAGTCGTCCTGAGCCTGCCTCACAATTTACTTCTAAAACCTTCTGCCGGACACCCTATTTCGCCGCCGCAACTCAGTCCGCTTGGAGCAGCAGACAGCTCGTTTTTGAAGAAAGCAGCAAACGCACTGGTTTCAGCCCAAAATCCTTGCATCATTTTTGGCAACGAAGTTTCGCAATACCGCGCCCGGAAGGAGGCTGTCAGCATCACCGAAGTGCTTGGATGTGCTGCATTTTCTGAGCCGATGCCCACCGGGGTTAACTTTCCCAACCGCCATCCACAATTTTGCGGCGTTTTGCCGCTCGATTTAACAGAGGCAAACAGACAACTAGAGCCATTTGACGTCATCCTTGTCCTCGGCATGCAGACACGCATTCCAGCGAAAGTACACGAGCCACCATTGATTCCGCCTCACGCTTCAGTGATACAGATCAATGTCGAGCCCGGTCTGGCAGGAAAAACTCTACCTTGCCAATTGGCTGCTGTTGCAGATATTGCCGAGAGTCTCTCGCGCTTGAGAGCGGAAATTCAGCTGGTCTCAAATAATTCATGGGTTGATGCCACCCGCAGGCGTGCTAAGCAAACGATCACTTATGTCGCCAATCGCAAGCAACAGATGGAAGAGAAACTGCCATATCCAGGCGGTTCAGCGCAAATCTCTTTGCACTGGCTCCTTAGAATGATTGATGCAGTGCGCCCACAGAAGTCGGTTTTCGTAAGCGACCTCGTCAACGATCGTTGTGATCCTTGCCAGGTACTGAATCTTGAAAGCAGCTCATCATTTTTCTCCCTCAATTCCGGTGTCCTGGGTTATGGATTATCTGCCAGCCTGGGTATTCAATGGGCAAGCCCAGACCATCAAGTCATTAGTCTTACTTCGGACTTGTCGGCTCTCGCGTGTCCGCAGTCTTTATGGACAGCCGCTCATTACGGAATGCAGACAAAATTCATCGTCGTGAATAACCTTGGAAGAAGCTCATACAACCTACAGCTGCAAACAACCCCAGGAACGCCAGCTCGCATTCAGCTCGACAATCCGCCGATAGCATTCAAAGATTTAGCAGCCTCAATGCGCGTACCATCTGCGCAAATCAGCCTCATGTCTGAGCTTGAGCCAGCCCTTCAACATATGTTTGAATCTCCCGGACCATTCCTTTTAGATGTTTTGATTTCTGACTCGCTCGAACAAATCACCTCACTTGACAAGGTTCGTTTGGCAACAAACATATAGATTCTTATTGATTCCTTTTGAAACAAGCTGCCGGCGGGTCTCCGTTGATAAACTTTTAGTGTATCTGCGTCCGTTATGGGTACTCACACGGTGAAAACACTAGAAGCGAACACCGCTCAGAAAGTAGAGAGTGGTCGGGTAGTAAACGATTTTTCAATCGAAGTAGGAACCGTAAACGGTTCAGGAAGCCAATCTTCCAACTCAGTTCTTATGCGATCCATCTTTCAGATGGGCATTCCGGTCAGTGGCAAAAACCTATTCCCGTCGAATATTGCGGGATTGCCTACATGGTTTACGATTCGCGTAAACAAAAATGGCTATATTGCCAGAAAGAAAGATATCGATATTCTCGTGGCGATGAATCCCCAAACCGCCATTGAAGACGTTAAAAATTTGAAGCCTGGCGCCGTTTGCGTCAGCCCGCAAGAAATGAATTTGCAAGCGATACGCTCTGACGTAAAGCACTATCCTGTGCCTTTCACCGAACTCGCAGCCAAAGCAACAGACAATATCAAATTGAGAAAGTTAGTCACCAACATGATTTATGTCGGTGTTGTCGCTGAGCTTCTCGACATTGATCAGTCTGAAATTGAAAATGCAATTCGTCGTCAATTCAAGAAAAAACAATCGGCAGCTGATCTCAACATCAAAGCATCCGACACAGGACGAGAATGGGCGAAAGAGAATCTGAAAAAGGATGACCCATATTACGTAGAGAAAATGGATCTGACCGCTGGCAAAATCATCATCGATGGTAATGCCGCAGCTGGTCTCGGTTGTATGTTTGCCGGTGTGCAAGTAGCCACCTGGTATCCAATTACACCGTCATCGAGTCTTTGCGAATCGCTCATTGATTACATGAAGAAGTATCGTCTCGAGCCAGAAACAGGCAAAGCAACTTTTGCAATCGTTCAAGCCGAAGACGAATTAGCCGCCATCGGTATGGCTCTAGGAGCTGGCTGGGCAGGCGCTCGCTCGATGACTTCAACTTCCGGACCTGGTATTTCGCTGATGGCGGAATTCGCTGGATACGGATATTTCACCGAAATTCCAGTTGTAATTTTCGACGTACAACGCGTCGGACCTTCAACCGGTATGCCAACAAGAACTTCGCAAGCTGACTTGCTGAGTGCATACACCTTATCTCACGGTGACACAAAGCACATTGTTCTACTTCCAGGATCTGTAGCCGAGTGCTACGAATTCGCAGTGAAGAGTTTCGATATTGCAGAGCGTTTCCAAACTCCTATTTTTGTTCTCAGTGACCTCGATCTCGGGATGAACAACTGGATGTCTGAAGCATTCACATATCCTGATCAACCTATGGATCGCGGCAAAGTGCTCAATAAAGAAGCACTGGAAAAGGCTGGTGTTTTCGAGCGCTATAGAGATGTAGACGGAGACGGAATTCCTTATCGCACCATTCCTGGTACAGACCATCCGCTCGCCGCTTACTTCACACGTGGCTCTGGTCACAACGAGAAAGCCGGTTATACAGAGCGTCCGGAAGACTACGTCAACCTGATGAATCGTCTGCTTAAGAAATTGGAAACATCGAAAAAATACATTCCGCTTCCAATTGTCGATCATAATAAGAATGCAAAAGCAGGCATCATAGCCTTTGGCTCTTCCGATTTTGCAATTCTCGAATCACGCGACCAGCTGCAAGCTGCAAACATTCAAACCAGCTATCTGCGCTTGAGAGCATTGCCTCTCACCGACGAAGTTAAAAACTTCATCGAAGCACATGACCACACATACGTTGTTGAGCAAAACCGCGACGGTCAATTGCGCGACTTGATTGTGGCTGAATATCCGCAGTTCGCTACGAAGATCCGTTCACTCAGACACTATGACGGTCTTCCGCTCGACGCGCGTTTCGTCACCGACTCAATAATCAGTGAGGAGAAATAAGCACTCATGGTTTCATCGGCACCAAAAATTCCTGCCACTAATCGCATCGGTCTAACGCTCGCCGACTACAAAGGCAGCCCATCGACATTGTGCGACGGATGTGGACACGACGCCATCACCAGTCAGATTATTAAAGCATATTATGAACTGGGAATTGAGCCGCATACCGTTGCTAAGCTCAGTGGTATCGGATGCTCAAGCAAGACTCCCGCATACTTTTTAAACCGCGCTCACGGCTTCAACTCAACTCACGGCAGAATGCCCTCAGTTGCGACCGGCGCCTGCGTAGCTAACAAAGACTTGCGGATGATCGGTGTTTCCGGCGACGGAGATACTGCCTCGATAGGACTCGGACAATTCTGCCACCTCGTACGTCGCAATGTTCCAATGATCTACATCGTTGAAAACAACGGTGTGTATGGTCTTACGAAGGGTCAATTCTCAGCAACAGCCGACCTCGCTTCCAAGTCGAAGTCCGGCGTGCTCAACGAATTGCCACCAATCGACCTTTGCGGATTGGCAATCGAACTGGGTTGCGGATTCGTGGGCAGATCATTTGCAGGCGACCCCAAACAGTTGGTTGCTCTATTGAAAGCAGCAGCATCATTCAAAGGAACTGCCGTTCTCGACGTCATTAGTCCATGCGTCACCTTTAACAACCACGAAGGATCGACGAAGAGCTACAAGTACGCAAAAGAGATGGAAACACCACTTCACGAACTCGGTTTCATCCCATTCTACGAACAGATCACTGTCGACTACGAACCAGGAACAGTTACCGATGTCGAGTTGCATGACGGTTCGCACTTGCGCTTGAAGAAGACCAATCGCGACTATGATGCCACCAGTAAAGCAGAAGCCGTCGCAACAATTGCTCAAGCAGCTGCTGACAAGCAGTTCTTGACGGGTCTTCTCTACATCAATGAAGACAAAGAGAATTTCGCCGAAGTCATGCACATGTCTGACACACCAATCGTTCACATCCCGAACGAAGTGTTGAGACCGAAAAAAGAAGTGCTCGACGAAGTGATGCAAAGCTTGATGTAATCGACAGTCTATCGAAGCAAATCAAAATTTAAAAGCCGCGGAAATTTTCTCCGCGGCTTTTTTGCTAAGCCAATCCTTCCAATTTATACAAATTACGCGCATTGCCCGACAAAATGTTTTCTGCCACTTTCATCGCTTCGCGCGGTTCGAGAAATTCTTTCCTGACCAGTCCAATC